>JAZSFI010000258.1:0-10103 GCA_045532135.1 Clostridia bacterium
AAAGCAAGCGGAAATAACTGTATGCGGTTACTATGCGCCTACATCCGTTGTGATCAGTGCACCGAACGAACTCGCGCTTAAAGATACGGCGATGCTTGAGTGCATCGTTTATCCTGAAAAGGCAAAAGGGGCGCGCTTATCTTTTACAAGCTCTGATGAAAAGACGATTTCTGTAAATGGCAAGGGAGAAATACGAGCCCTGCGTGCGGGTACTGCAGAGATTACGGTCAGCGCATCAAATGGCGTTTCATCCAGCGTAATGATAGAATGCTATAAGCCGGTATCTTTACTTTCTATTGATAGTATTCCTATCATTGCCGTTGGCGAAACAAGACAGCTCAATGTTACTGTAATGCCGACGGATGCAAAATACAAGGAAGTTAAGTTTGCCAGTAAAACGCCGGAAATCGCAGATGTCGACGAGAATGGATACATTACGGGTAATTCGGATGGAATGGCGAGGATCATTGCGAGGTCTTCAAACGGTATTGTTGCAGAAAAAAACGTGAGAGTTAAGTTTGTACCGCTTAAATCTCTTGTAAATGATTCCTATTTTGAATCGTTGACGCCTGGTGAAACGCTGGCTTATCCGGTTTCATTTAACCCTGTCAACGCGAGCAACAGAAAACTTTTCTTTGAAAGCAGAAATCCTGATATTGCTTCTGTAGATGAAAACGGCATAATTACCGCACATACAATGGGGCGCACAGAGATTATCTGTAAAAGTGAATCCGCAGCTTGTGAAGAAATTACGCTGAATATCAGAGTGAAAAGCGGTGAGGATGCGCTTCCGCTTGAGGGAATCATCGTAGGGCTGAACCCGGGTCACCAAATTACGCGCGACTATACGCAATTACCGGTTGGGCCAGGATGGAAGCAAACGAAGAATGCCAACAGCGGTTATGTGATTGGTATAAAGACCGGAATTCCCGAATACCAGATTACATTGGATGTTTCGCTGATTCTCAGAGAAAAACTGGAAGCGCTCGGGGCAAAGGTTGTAATGACGCGAACTGCAAATGACGTAAAAATAAATAATATCGAACGAGCATTAATGCTCAATGAAGCCGGATGCGATATAGCTCTTCAGGTTCA
This sequence comes from Clostridia bacterium, assembly GCA_045532135.1. GTDB lineage: Bacteria > Bacillota > Clostridia > Christensenellales > Aristaeellaceae > SFHK01. Next base: position 1,096 of record JAZSFI010000258.1, read on the forward strand.
CTGCAACAACAGCGCGGAAAGGTGGAGAAAGGGATTTTTTGTTTTTACAAAGGTGAAGGATCTGGAGAGTCAGGCAATCGGCGATCAGATTTATATTGGCACACACGAAGCGGCAGGAACAGATATCAGTTATTGCAGGAGGCATGACGGGTATATGTCTCTCAACTGGTCAACTACGCCCGCTGTTTTGCTCGAACTTGGTTACATGAGTAATCCGCAGGAGGATGTGCTTCTCTCAACGAGCGAGTATCAGGAACTCCTTGCCGATGGCATTGCCAAGGGACTTGTGTATTATTTTAACTGATAAAGTGTTGAAGAAGGTTTTATCTTTCAAAATCGGATACATTCTAAAAAAGGATCGTTGACAGTTCTATCAACGATCCTTTTTTCAAAACAGATCTTCAATTTCTTCTTTTGCGTAAATGCTGCCCCTGTTATTGATGCTTGTGCCCGTGAGGAAGTGGTCAGAACCGTACAGATACCATGCGCCTTCGTATTTCACGGCGTAATGAATAAATGCGAGTTCCCGGTTGTCGGAATTTGTAAATTCCGCCACGATTGCTTTCACGTCTTTCGCTGCGAATTTATCCATAAAAGTTTTCTTGTAAGATGGTCCGTCTTCCATGTTTTCAAAAGAAATCTCCTTGGCGCTGTAATCTTTAAGCTCGATTGCAGTACTTTCAAAAAGCTTCAGTGCGGATACAATCATTTCCGCATAATCGCTATCGACCATGAACTGAAACCATTTTATGATTGAAATCTGAGGATTGCGGATTTCATCGAACGAAGGATCTGAAAGTTCAAAAAGACGAAAGGCTGCGTTCATTGTCTGTGACGTGACGGCTGTATACCGAACGGCGATATTCCATTGACGATAACTTTCAGATGGCAGATATAATCCATCATATCCAATTGGAGAGCTATTACTTATTCCTACCGAACCGCTTTCCTCATTCAAAAAGTTTTTGTGAACATTGTCAACGACGCTTTCAACTGCATAGCACGCGCATGCACCGGCATAATCGCCTGCACTCAGCGCTTTAAGATATGCGATGGCTGCGTCTTCTGCAGAGGCGAAGCCTTCTCCCTGCAGGTTTGACCGGATGATTTGCGCAGGCTGCGCCGGTGTTTCGGCTGTCAGCGCGTCGCCCTCGCCGATTATATGCATAAAATCGGCAAAGTCTTCTGAAAATTCGGCGCGCTCTTCCTCGGTCATGGTCATGAGAATTTTAAAGATGCCGGAGGTCTTGTTTTCGCTTATGGCATGGGAAAAGGCTGAAAATACAAGAATCAATGAAAGCAGCATGAGGGCGAATCTTTTCATTTGTTTTGTCTCCTTACTGCTGGAACGAATTTTCATGAATGGTTGTAACTGCAAAGAGATACACGTGCTTTGCAATTCGTTGCGTTTTTCTGTTTTCGAATGCGTCAGCGGTTGGTTGCCATGATACCGACAAGCTTGTGCGGCACATAGAGCTCTTCAAGATAGCTGATTTCCTCCGAGCTCAAGGTGAGATTGACGGCCGCAAGAGCGCCGTTTAAATGCTCTTTCTTGGTTGCGCCGACGACCGGAGCGGCTGTTTTTGTCAAAAGCCATGCGAGAGAAATTTCCGTCATGGATACGCCGCGTTTTTGTGCAGGCGTTTCCACGCGGCGGATGATATTTGCATCCTGTTCGGCGGATAAGTCATATTTTCCCTTCGCAAACTGATCTTCTTCAAGGCGCTTTGAAGTGGCTCCGATGGGCCTTGCCAGCCGTCCGGAGGCAAGCGGGCTGTAGGGGGTCATGGCGATGTTCTCGCTTTGGCAGTATCCGGCCATTTCGCGCTCTTCTTCGCGGAAAATGAGATTGTAGTGCCCCTGAACGGACACAAACTGCGCCCAGCCGTTGGATTTTGCAATTTCATTGGCCTTGGCAATCTGCCAGGCAAAACAGTTGGAGATACCGATACAGCGCGCTTTTCCGGCCTTTACAATATCGTTAAGCCCCTCCATGATCTCATGAATGGGCGTGTGATAATCCCACATGTGGCAGATATACAAATCGATATAGTCAAGCCCCATTCGCTTGAGGCTTGCGTCAATCATGTTTTTTATGTGCGCCTGACCTGTGATATTTGATTCGATTTCCTGAGGCGTTCTGGGAATGAACTTGGTCGCCAAAATGACGTCTTCCCGCTTCTTAAAATCGCGGACGGCGCGTCCGACAAATTCCTCGCTCGTTCCGCCCTGATATCCCATTGCCGTATCAAGGAAATTGATGCCGTTGTCAAGCGCGTATTTCAGAATCTCTCTTGAATGATCTTCGCCGAGCGTCCAGGAGTGCATGCCCGCGTCCGCTTTGCCAAAGCCCATGCAGCCCAGGCAAATCCGGGATACGCTCAGGCCGGAGTTTCCGAGTTTTGTATATTTCATGATGATCCCTCCAAAAACAGTGGATGATATGCCCTCAGATCACCGGCGGTACAACACCCGGACAGAATCTTTCAAGGGTCAAAGCAGCGTTCAGAAGCTTTTCTTCGCTTGCCCCGTACAGGATTGCGCCGCGCGGGGTGTTGTCCTCGGCCATGGAGAGGGTGATGGCAATGGAGGGCAGGTTAATGGTATGCATAATATCAGTGCTTCCGGTCATGAGGCATGCGTCAAAGGGGGCAAGTTCATTGAGAATTCTTGCTTTGAGCTCTTTTCGTTCCTTGAGCGCTTCGTGATAGGCGGGTTCGTCGAGATTGCCTGTAGCGACGTCCTTAGCCATCTGAAGCACGGTCACGCCGTAAGGCGCGCGTGTTTCAGGCTCTTCATTATAATAGGATATGATTTCCGAAAGCGTTTTTCGGGGCGCGCCTGATGAGAGAAGATAGCTTTCCAAATCGTGCTTGAAGGCATAGCGCATGACGTTTCTTCGCAAGACGGAGACGGAGGGCTGACAAATCTCTGTAATCTCGCTTCCGGCGTTTTTAAGATCGTTTAAAAGAGATGAGTATTGTTCAAGCTGCTCATTGGATACCTGATCGCGGTTATAGGTGTTGACTGCGATTTTAAGGTTGCCTGCGGGCGCAGGACGGATGGGCGCGACCGGACGGGCGGACAGGGCGGAATAGACCATGTGCGCATCCCGGACGTCGCGGGTAAGGGGACCGGCTGTATCAAGGGCATAGCAGATAGGGATTATGCCTTCCCCGGGCAGAGATCCGCCTGCAGGCTTAAAGCAGGTTACGCCGTTTTCACACGCGCAGCCGACGATCGAAAAACAGGTATCGGTTCCGATGGCAAAAGCGCAAAGACCGGCTGAAACCGCAACGGCGGAGCCGGTGCTGGAGCCGCCGGGATCCTTTTTCGGATGATAAGCATTTATCACCTGACCCGCGCGCGATGAAAAGCCGTTGGGCAGGTTGTCGGTCATGTAATTGGCAAATTCGGTCATATTGGTTTTGCCGAGGATGACTGCGCCGCTTGCGCGAAGACGGCTGACGACGGGCGCATCTGAGGAAGCAATATGATCTTTGAGCGCTACGCTTCCGGCGGTGGTGTGAAGGCCTTTGACGTCGATGTTGTCCTTGATGAGAACGGGGAGGCCGAAAAGGGGGAGCGAGCGCATGGTCTTATCGGAATCGAGCGCACGAGCCTGACATAGCGCGGTTTCATCGATTTCTGCTACGGCGTTCAGGCTGCCTTTTCCGCCGATGGCTTTGATGCGGTCAAGATAGATTTTTGTAAGAGCTTCTGCCGTCATTCGTCCGTTTAAAATTTCTTCTTTCAGAATGTGCGCCGGCAGATGATGAATCGCGGTCATGAGGATCGCCTCCGCTAAAATAGGATGTGATTATTCTATCATGAATCAAAAGAAAAAGAAACTGAAACGACTGTTGCTTTAAGAAATATTTTCTGCAAATGCGAAAATTCCGCTTTGGACAAAACATTTTTGAAGAAAAAACGAATGTTAAAGATAAGAAAAATAAACCGAATCATGCGCCAATTTTTACATCTCCACAATGCTGCCTTTTATCAAGCATTTTCCGTAAAAATTCTTTGTGAAATCGATTGCAAAAGGGTTTTAGGGTTATTGACAAGAGGAATATATTCGATATAATCTAAACATAAAAGACAAAAACAAATCGATTTGTACGAAAAGCGAGGAGGAAAATTTATGGTCGGCGTATGTTTGATCGGCTGCGGAAGAGCAGGCCTGATTCACGGAAGAAATTTTGCAAGGGGCATTATCGAGGGCGCGCGTCTTACGGCGCTCGCGGATCCGATTCCCGAAGCCCTCGAAAACGCCAAAAAGGAGCTTGGCGATCTTCCTGCTTATACGGATTATCGCGAAGCGCTTTTAAGACCGGATGTGGATGCGGTTATCATTGTGTCTCCCACCAAATATCACTGCGAAATCGTTTTGAATGCAGCTGCCGCCGGAAAGCATATTCTGTGCGAAAAGCCGATGGCGATGAATGAAGAAGAATGCGAGCTTATGATCGAAGCGACGAAGAAGCACAACGTAAAGCTGCAGATCGGCTTTATGCGCCGCTTTGACGCAAGCTTTGTCGAAGCAAAAAACATGCTGGATGCAGGCGAAATCGGAGATGTGGTTCTGATCAAGTCCCACACCCGCGGCCCCAGCATTCCCCAGACGTGGATGTACGATATCAGAAAGAGCAACGGCCCGCTTGCGGAGGTAAACTCTCACGATATCGATACCCTGCGCTGGTTTGGTCAGAGCGAATTCAAAAGCGTCTATGCAATCAGCGGTAATTACCGCTGTCCGGACGCCAAACGCGATTTCCCGGATTTCTATGATAATGTTCTGATGACCTGCTCGTTTGAAAACGGCGTTCAGGGCTGCATTGACGGCGCGCAGGGCGTTGGCTACGGCTATGATGCGCAGACGGAAATCGTGGGCACGCACGGCGTGATCCGCGTAGGACGCACGCAGGAGCAGTTCGTTACGGCATGTTCTTCAAAAGACGGACGCATCAAGACGCCGCATGTTACCAGCTGGCGCAAATTGTTTATCGATGCGTATCTTGCGGAGGATCAGCATTTTGTCGATTGCATCGAAAAAGATAAGATGCCTTCTGTTACCGGTCTTGACGGAAAGATGGCGGTTCGCGTAGTGAACGCAGGAAACCTTTCCATTCTTGAAAAACGTATTGTTACATTATAAATTTTCGGGAGGGATGTATTTTGAAAGCAGTGGTATGGACAGGCGTAAAAACGCTGGTTACGGAGGAAAGAGCGATCCCCACGCCCGGCCCCGAAGAGATGGTCGTTTGCGTAAAGGCGGCGGCGCTGTGCGGAACGGATATCCGCATGTGGCAGCAGGAGCCCAAACAGAACGTGGTTCTGGGGCATGAGGTTGCGGGCGAGATTTATTCTGTCGGCGAGCGTGTAAAAGGCTATAAGGTTGGCGACAGGGTTGCCGTGGCGCCCAACATGGGCTGCGGCATCTGCGATCAGTGCGTTTCCGGAAGAACGCATCTTTGCCCGGAGTATCGGGCGCTTGGCATCAACATGGACGGCGCATTTCAGGAATATGTGATCATTCCGTCCGACGCGGTAAGACAGGGAAATGTATGCCGCCTGAGCGAAAATGTTTCTTTTGCAGAGGCTGCGGTTGCCGAGCCGCTTTCCTGCGTATACAACGCCTTTGAAAGCTATAAGGTGCAGGCGGGCGATTATGTTCTGGTGATCGGCGCCGGACCCATCGGCTGCATGCATGCGATGCTTGCGGAAATGGCGGGCGCAGGAAAGGTATTCATGCATGATCTTTCCGAAGAGCGTCTTGCGTATGCAAAGGAACTTTTGCCGAAGATTCAGACCTATGCGGGCAGCGATCTGAAAGGCTTTATTATGAAAAATACCAACAACCGCGGTCTGGACGTATGCGTAACCGCGTGTCCCTCGCCCCAGGCACAGAGCGCGTCGCTTTCTTTGATGGCAATGTTCGGCCGCGTGAGCTTCTTTGGCGGACTGCCTGCCGCCAAACAGCCGGTTCCTTTGGATACCAACCTGATTCACTATAAGCATCTGGTGGTTTCCGGAACCTCCCGCTCGAGCCTGAGTCAGTACAGAAAGTGCCTTCAGCTGGTGGAAAGCGGCGTATTGCCGATCGGCCGATTGATCACGCATCGGTTTACGCTTGATAAAATTGAAGAAGCGTTTCAGTTTGCTTCCGCTGCAGGCGGCATGAAATCCGTGATTGAATTTGAATAAAGGAGGATGCATATGAACAATCCCGTTGGAATTTACTACGCTTTCTGGGAGCGCGAATGGGAAGCGGATTATATTCGCTACATCAAGAAGGTTTCGAAAATCGGCTTTGACGTATTGGAGCTTGCGGCGGGCAGCATCGGGGAAATGACCAAGGCGCAGAGAATGGACATTGCAAAGGCTGCAAAAGACGAAGGAATTGAGCTTACATATTGCATCGGACTTCCCAAGGAATACGACATGGCAAATGAGGACGACGCTGTTCGCGCAAATGCCATTGAATATGTAAAAAAGCTTCTCGGCTGCGTGGGCGAGATGGGCGGAAAGGTTCTGGGCGGAATTCTGTACGGCTGCTGGCCGGCGGTTATGAATCAGCCGATGACGGATAAATCCGCATGGTGGGACAGAAGCGTAAACAGCGTAAGAAAAGCTGCTAAGACGGCTGCGGACGAAGGCGTTCTTTACTGTCTTGAGGTCGTAAACCGCTTTGAACAGTTTTTGATCAATACTGCTTCTGAAGGCCGGCGCTTCGTGGACGAAGTCGGCTCCGATCAGGTAAAGCTTCTGCTGGACGCCTTCCACATGAACATTGAAGAGGATTTTATCGGCGACGCGCTCAGGCAGTCTGCGGGTTATATCGGACATTTCCACATCGGAGAAGCGAACCGCAAGGTTCCGGGCCGCGGCCATATGCCCTGGGACGAAGTCGTTCAGGGTCTCAAGGACGCGGGCTATACCGGCAGAATCGTAATGGAGCCCTTCATCAAGATGGGCGGCGCGGTCGGACGCGACATCAAGGTATGGCACGATCTTTCCGATAACGGAGATGAAGCCTATATGGACAAGGAAGCGAGCTTTGCGCTGAATTTCATGCGCGGCAAGCTTTCGGAGAGGTAATAAAGATGAAGAAGATTAAAGTAGGCCTGCTTACCATGTCCGATGGACGCGAGCATCTGCATAAGGAATACCTTCCCATCACAATGAAATATCAAAAGGAAATCATTGAAGAATTGGAAAAAAGCGGAAAATATGAGGTGGTTGCCGCTTCCGAGCCGCTTTATACCAATGACGCAGCCAAGCGCGAAGCCATGCGCCTGCGCGAGGAAAACGTGGAAGTCACCATGATCAATTATTCCATTTGGTGCTATCCGCAGTTTACCGCGGTCGCGACTGCCATTGCGCCAGGTCCCTTCCTTCTTTTCTGCAATCTTCATCCGTCCCAGTGCGGCATGGTCGGCATGCTGGCGGCAGCCGGTACGCTGGATCAGCTGGAGCGTCCCTACGGACGCATCTGGGGTTCAATCAAGGACGAGAATGTCTTTAAAAAGGTGGACAGTTTCCTGCGCGCAGCTTCCGCCGTTACCCGCATGCGCGGAATGACCTTTGGAAACTTCGGCGGCCGTCCGCTGGGGATGTATACGGCGGTTGCCAATCTTGATAAGTGGCAGAAGCTTTTCGGCATCGATGTTGAAAACATCGAGCAGGAGGACATCGTCAGAGCCGGTCTTACCGCGGATGCGGGCGAAGTCGAAAAGGGCCTTAAATGGATCGAAGACAATGCCTTAAAGGTGGGCTATAACGGAAAGAATCTCACGCCGGACATCCTGCGCACGCAGATTCGTTCCTATCTGGGCCTTAAAAAGATCATTGAGGAGCGTCATCTGGATTTTGTCGGTATCAAGGCGCACGGCGATCTTACCGAGCGCTACTGCACGATGGACGTTGCGGAAGCATTTTTGAATGATCCCTACGACTGGAACGGCGAAAAAGAGAGCGTTGTCGCAGCCACGGAAGCGGATATGGACGGCGCGCTTACCATGCAGTTTTTTAAGCTCATTACCGGAAAGCCTGTGCTTTTCTGCGATGTGCGCCATTATGATTTTGAAAACGACGTTTGGTTCTTCTCCAATTCCGGAACGCATGCGACGTATTTCGCCGCGGCCTCTGACATTCCCGAGGAAAACCTGCGCCTGACTTCGTTCCTGCCCGAAACGGTGGATTACCCGGCGGGCGGCGCAAGCGTCCATCATTTTGCCGCGCCCGGCAAATTCACCTTTGCCCGTCTTGCCCGAAAGGGAGACAAATATGTGCTCACCATCGTTCCTGCGGAACTGGTTCAGTTTGACAGGGAAAAGATGGAGGCGCTCGGACAGCTTACGACGCCCCAGTGGCCGATTGCGTTTGCAAGGCTTAAAGTAAGTGCGGACCGCTTCCTGAGCGATTTCCCGTGCAACCATATCCACGGCGTATACGGCGATCATGTTCAGGAGCTTGTAAATCTTGCAAAGCTTTTGAAGCTGGACGTCGAACTGATGGAGGGTTAAAGCATGCCTGCATATTTATTGGGCGTGGACATCGGTACGCAAGGCACGAAAACGTGTCTGTATCATGAAAACGGCGCGCTTGCAGCTTCCGCTTTTGAGGCGTCGCGCCTGATTGAGCCGGAACCCGGCGCGATTGAGCAGGATCCCGAAGAAATTCTTCTGTCGGTTGTCCGCACAATCAAAAGCGTCATGGAAAAAAGCGGCGTAAAACCTTCGGACGTCGCCGCGATCGGTATGGACGGACAGATGGCCGGTATTATGGCGATTGACGAAGATTTCAATGCGGTAACGCCCTATGATTCTTGGCTCGATACCCGCTGCGATCCCGAAATTGCGATCATGAAAAAGGAAATGGGACGAAGAATTATCGAGCTTACAGGCGCGCCGGTCAGCTATAACCATGGTCCCAAGGTGCTCAGATGGAAAAGACGCTATCCTGAAGTTTACGAGAAGGCCGCCAAATTCGTTTTGCCGGTTACC
>JAZSFI010000146.1:0-5577 GCA_045532135.1 Clostridia bacterium
AGAGAATACATTATCACCGATGATGCTTCCCAGAGCGTAAACATCGTAGTGACGAGAGGCGCAGTACGCGTTAACGGCTTTGACAACGGTACCTACTATCTTGAAGAAGTTAAGGCGCCCGACGGATTCAACAAGTTAAGCAGCCGCCAGAGATTCATTATTGCTGACGGAAACGTATCTGCAATCTTCAATGGTGAGAACTATTCCGTTGGATCCGGCGTTCATGTAGTCAATAAGAGCGGCACTATGCTCCCCGAAACCGGCGGCATTGGCACCACCATCTTCTACACCGTCGGCGGTATGATGGTGGCTGCAGCGGTCGTTCTCATGGTAACCAGAAGACGCATGAACGAGAAGTAATCTTAGGTCACCCCCCAAGATACCATCATATGAAATCTGCCAGCCGGAGAGGGTTTGAAAGAAAACCCTCTCTGGCGCTTGAACATCAAGGAGAATGCTGCGTGAAGAAGAAAAAAGGTCATTTTACAACGGTTTTATTGATTGTCATCCTTCTTGCAGGATTGTCCTTGCTGCTGTATCCATCCGTTTCGGATTATTGGAATTCTTTCAGGCAGTCGCAGGTTATTTCACGATATGCTGATGAAATTGCAAAAATGGATGATGCGCGGTACAGGGAACTGATCGACGAAGCCAGACAGTACAATGAAACGCTTTTGTCCCGCACAAACAGCTATCTGTTGTCGCAGGAGCAGAAGATTGCGTATGAAAAACTTTTGAATGTTTCCGGCATCGGTGCGATGGGGTATATTGAAGTTCCGTCCATTAATTCGAGCATTCCGATTTATCACGGGACGAGCGATGCGGTTTTACAGATTGCTGTTGGACATCTGGAATGGACAAGCCTTCCGGTCGGCGGAGAAAGCAGCCATTGCGTGCTTTCGGGACACAGAGGCTTGCCCAGCGCAAAGCTTTTTTCCGACCTTGATAAAGTAATGATCGGAGATTTGTTTGTTCTTAGAATTCTGAATGAAATTCTGACATACGAGGTAGATCAGATTCTGATCGTAAATCCCGATGAGACGCAGACACTTCTAATCGAAGAAGGCAAGGACTTGTGTACGCTTGTTACCTGCACGCCCTATGGCGTCAATACGCACAGGCTGCTCGTACGCGGACATCGCGTTGAGAATCTTGAATCTTCAAGAAAAATCAGAATTACAGCGGATGCCATGCAGATTGAACCGCTGCTCGTTGCGCCGCTGGTTGCAATGCCGATTCTCATCGTGCTTCTTGTAATACTGCTTCTTCCGAAGAAACCTAACAATCAAAGGAAGGATGAAGAATATGACGATTAAAAAGATTTGCGCGATCCTGTTCATGGCGCTTCTTATGACAACTGCGTGCGCTTTTGCTGAAGAAGCCATAGATGTAAAACGCGATGTAAGCCTTACCGTCATCATAAAGGATGAAGGAAAGGCGTTAAGCGGCGTACAGTTCCGCCTGTACCGCATTGCCGATATTGATGAAAAGGGCATATTTTCGCTTGCAAAGCCGTTTGATGCGTATAATATTAAAATCAACAGCTTAAAGGAATCCGATATGGCAGGCGTTGCTTCTACCCTTGAAGGATATGTTTTAAGAGATAAGATCACGCCTTATTCAATGGGGATTTCCGACAAAGAAGGCAAAGTCGAGTTCTCCAAGATAAGGGATATGAAGGCGGGCTTGTATCTTGTAGTCGGCGATCTTTATGTTGAAAACGGCGCAGGCTATATCATTCAGCCTTCGGTTGTGAAGATTCCCGCTTGGAATCAGGAAGAAAATCAATGGGATTATACGGTCGTTATTAACGCGAAGCACGAAATCAAACCAGATCTTTCTCTTGTTTCAAGAAAAGTTCTCAAGGTTTGGAAAAACACCGAAGGTCTCAAAGATGTGCCAAAGGAAGTTACTATTCATCTTTTAAGAGACGGCGTGACTTTTGATTCGGTAAATCTGAACGATGATAATCTTTGGAGACATGCATGGGAAAATCTTGATGGCAGTTACCAATGGACTGTGGTTGAGGAAGTTATCAAAGATTACAGCGTGACGATCACAAAGGAAGGAATCACATTTGTCGTCACAAATACCTATGATCCAGAGGATCCGAAACCCACGCCGAAGCCTACGCCCACGCCTCCGCCTGACGAAGATGACCCAAAGCTTCCGCAGACCGGACAGCTGTGGTGGCCGGTTCCGATGCTGATTTGCGCAGGATTGTTTTTCATTTTATTGGGCCTCATCAGAAGAAAAGGAAGATAATATGAAAAAGAAGAAAAAACGCAATAGGGGAAAGGGCCTTATCAGATTTGGATCCATCTTAATCCTTGTGGCAATCATGATTACAGGATATAATCTCTATGATGCTTCCCGTGCGGAAAGAGCTTCGAAAGAAACCCTTGAAATGCTGATTAAGGAATTGTTCCCGGCAGATGAGACAAAGAGCGATCACGTTCCCAATGGCGATGTTTCATTTTTGATTCCTCCGAACGCAACGCAGTCAGAAGCGGAAGCGGAAATCGAAATTAAAAAGACAACCGAGGAAGAAAGCTGGGAATCAACGCCCGATACCGATCCTCATAATGAAAATACTATGCCCGGGGACAGTTTGGATGATGATCGAATAAATATCGATTCAAAAAAAGACGAAGCGGCTGAAGAAGGGCAAAACGTTCCCAAAACGGAGCAGGAGATTCCGGATTATGTTCTGAATCCCAATATGAAAATGCCCACGAAAAGGCAAAACGGACAGGATTATATCGGAATTCTTGAAATTCCCGCGATAAAAATCAAGCTTCCGGTAATCAGCGAGTGGAGCTATTCAAGGCTTAAAAAAGCGCCGTGCCGGTATGTTGGATCCGTTTATGCCAAAAATATGGTAATCGCAGCGCACAATTATCCTGCGCATTTCGGAAATCTCAATAAACTCTATGAAGGCGCGGCGGTTATTTTTACGGATATGGATGGAAACGTATTCAATTACCGCGTAGATTTTATTGAAACCCTGAATCCGCATGACATAGAATATATGAAGGAAGGCGGATGGGATTTGTCGCTCTTTACCTGTACGCCCGGAGGTTCATACAGAGTGACCATACGTTGCAATGAGGTATTTGACGGAAACAGATAAAACAAAAAGAAGAATGAGCCCAAAGCTCGTTCTTCTTTTTTTAACGAGAGCCTTTTATATATTAAATTATGTACCGAAATTGAAATACTCTTGTAATATTTAGGCTTGTATGATATAATTTAAGTAATAGAATGGCTTTTATCTCTGCATCGCGGAAAAAAAGGAAGGTGTTTGTATGCAGGCAACGTACAGAGCCGGATCTTACAGGCAGAATACATATGGAAAAAAGGGAAATAATGTACATATGAAAAGAAAAGATACTATGGAGCGTTCCGAAAAGCGCTCTCCTTACGACAGCTATGATTATGAAAGAAACAGGAACAGAAAAAGCAGGCCGCCGAAGGCCGGAATGGGTTTTGTGATTTTCACGATTTTTCTTCTGGTTCTTCTTTTCCCGATTGGAATCTTTTTCCTGTGGTCAAAAAAAATCCGCTGGAGCGCCGGAACAAAGGTTTTCGTCATGCTGGTGACGGGCATTATCTTTACCGGCCTTATGATTCTTGCAATCAATTACGACACGGGAAACCCGAGAATCTCTGAAGTTCAGAAGGAAGCGCGCAGCATTCTCGAAAAGGTGGACGGTTATACCGGAAACACAATTCAGAAAGTATCGGATTGGGGAAGAGCGGAATTTGAGGAAGTCAAGGACGTTGCGGAAAATCTGTATAACGCAGCGGACGAAAAAATTGCCGGTGAAGTAATCAGGTATTATTCCGAAATCGATGAAAATCTTTACGCGGTAAAGGTAAGGCTTCCTTCGCTTTTGCTTGAAAAGTTTAAGATTCTGATTGATTATGTTCCTGAGACAAAGGAAGAAAATGTGCCCGTTAAGATGGCGACGCCGGATATGGGCGGTCTGAATATCGCAACAGGCAATCAGGCAACCGAAAAGGAACCCGCGCTACAGGTTACGCCGACGCCTGCAGCTCCGACTGCGACGCCTGCGCCGACCCATACGCCCGCGCCCACGAAAGCGCCGATTGTGCTTCCAAAAGTAAAGGATGTCGCGCTTGCCGAAGTTTTTTATACGCAGGGCGGAACGTACTATCACGCGAAAACAAACTGCTCCGGTATGATGAACGCTGTATCGCATACGCTCAAGGAAGCGCAGAAGGCAAATAAAAAGCATTGCGATTCCTGCGGCGTAGTCTCCTTTGAAATGATGGAATGCGTCAACTATCTTTGGATTGATACGAAAAACAGAGCGCATACGACCGATGAGTGTCTTATGTTTGCACCAGGCGCATATCGTGTATTGCCGTTCGACGATGTGTACAATGGTAGCTACAACTATTGCAGCGATTGTTCCTCTGACATATGCTACGAGTATATGTTTGAAAACGATCTGCGCTATGTAAAGGACAATGAGATTCTGGACGAAGAGAGAATTGCGCTGTACGAGTATGAAAAGGGCGTTACGGTATATTACGGCGTGAACAGCAGAAACTATCATGCGACGGCAGAATGCATGCACATGAACGGAGAAAAATACATCCATACGCTGTATCAGGCATTGCATGTAGATATGAAGCAGGTTTGCGAACTGTGCAAGCCGCTGACGGAAAATCAGGTCATGGAACTGATTCGTGAAAAAGCTGAATAAAGATAAAAAACGGAAAAGGAAATGCTGAAAAGCATTTCCTTTTTTGTATGTTTGTAGTATGATTATAATGGAAGGAAGTGGGATAATTGGCAAATCTGGGCGGTGCAAGAGAATGGGCGAGAGCTTTTGTTGAGAATAATATCGGTGAGGGCGCAAAAGTCATAGACGCAACTATGGGAAACGGATATGATACCGTCTGGCTTTCAAAGCTTGTAGGAGAAACGGGAAGGGTCTATGCATTTGACGTACAGGCGGAAGCGGTGGAAAATACCAAAAAACGTCTGGAAGAAGAAGGCTTATTGTCGCGCGCAACGCTGTATTTAAAAGGCCATGAGAACATCGGCCTTACCGTTCGAAGCATGGTTGATGCTGTCGTATTCAATTTAGGCTGGCTTCCGGGATTTGAAAAGAGCATACGCACGAAATGCGATACAACGCTGACGGCGGTCAATCAGGCGCTTTCGATGCTCAAAATCGGTGGGATCATGACAATTTGCGTCTATCCGGGACATCAGGAAGGCGATGAGGAATTGAAAGCGCTGACGCAATGGGCGGAAAAACTGAACGAAAAGCAGTTTGACGCGCTCATTTTCAGATATGCCAATATTTCCAAAAAACCGCCGGTGCTGATTACGGTAACAAAAAGAAAATAAATATAGAATGAAAATTAACACATGCCTTTGCAGGAAAAAGGAAATGCATGTCGAAATTTAGAAATCGGAAGTAAATGGATTATAGTATAAAATCATTTACATGGAGGGATAAACATGAGTGTGGTAAGAAATCTTCCCATCGTTCGCGAGCGCAAGCAAGCGATCCTCGAGGGAGACTCGGCGCTCAT
>JAZSFI010000016.1:0-4387 GCA_045532135.1 Clostridia bacterium
GCACGATGCCAAGAAGGATTACGCCTGCTGAGATCATCAGAAAATGGATGTTCGCTTCTGTGAGCCAGCCGCGGCGCAGGATGAGACCGAAGTTGCCGGTCAGGGTTTCATATGATAACGCCGTTGTGAACAGCGAAGTATTCACATTGATTTTCTCCATGATACGTCCCGGATTGACCTGCGGGAAAAACGCCATGAAGCCGTATACGAGGATGAGAATGCGAAGGAGAACGGATGTGATTTTTTGAAACAGGTTCTCTTTTTTCATAAACGGGTCTGTCAATGATGCGGGGGTTGCCTGATGCATGGATGAAAGCCTCTTTTCATGTATTGTTTGTTTGAAACAAAGATACGGTGCCCCCGTATGAGGGGGGCACCGCGCCTGAAAGGCTTACTTGAGGCCGGTTACGGTGAAGGTGACTACGATGGGGGTGTTTGCGCCGGGCACGATATAGCCGAAGGGTTCAGCGGACTGGTTGTAGCTGTCCAGAAGAACGATGCGTGCATAATCGCCCTTGGCGTCGATTTCGGTGTATTCCTGAGTCTTGGCGTCGCCGATCTTGACCTTGACGTCGGTGATGGAAACATGCTCGTTCTTAACGAGGATGGAGGGAATGTCGGTGGAAACGAAGAGGAGGTTAAAGCTTTCGTCGCTTCCGAAGCCCATCTCGCCGGTCGTGAGGGAAACGGTGTAGGTGCCGTCCTCGGCAATGGCTGCGTCAACAAAGGAGCCTGCGTAATCAACGGGGTTGTTCTCGGTATCCCAGCCGGTCAGGCGGTTGAAGAAGCCGACATTTTCCTGATCGTCACGGCCATAGGTGTCGTTCCAGGCGTTGCGGAAGATGTAGTTCTGAGACTGCACGCCGATGTAGGCGTTGTAGTCCGTGGTGAGGTACGCTTCGAGTTCAGCCTCGGTAAGCTTCGCAGCTTCCGCCGCCGGGGGCTCGCCGTAGATGTAGTTGAAGGTTACTTCGATTTTGGAAACGCTGGCAAAAGCTGCCTTGTCTACCATAATGGGCGCAGCGCCTTCAAGGTCGCCGTCAGCGCGGCGGGCGTCGGAGGGAAGATCGGATACCCATTCATTGTAGATGTTTTCGCGGGTGCAGATTCCGTCGTCAGAGGAGGTGTATCCCTTCTTGAGTTCGATGGATTCGCCGTTTACCTTGATGTCGGTGATGTCAACAAAGTAGCCGGGGAAGGTCTTTTCGCCGGAGGCGATGCCAAGCGCCGCAAAGGCGACGTCTGCAGCGGGCGTTGCGAACTCGAGAGAAGCGACATAAGTGCCCGCGCCGTCAACAACAGGGTTGACCGCTGTGATGCCTTCGGGCGCTTCGCCGCCCCAGTACTGATTGGCCCATGCCGCGTCTGCATACATGATGTAGGCAACGTCGGTCTTGGGGACAACGGTGAAATCAACTTCGATGGACGCGGTCTTCTCGGTAAAGAGGGCCTTGTCAATCATGATCCAGTTGGCGTCTTCGGTTACGCCGTCATAGGAACGGGCTTCGGCAGGGATGTTGCCGACCCACTCGTTGAAGATGTTCATGCGGGTGGTTACGCCGTCGTCGGAAGTGGTGTAACCCTTTGCAAAGGGAACGGATTCGCCGCCGATTCTGATGTCATTGATCTTTAAGAAATAGCCGGGGAAGGTCTTTTCGCCGTTCTGGATGCACAGTGCGGCGAACGCAAGGCCGTTGGCTCCGCCGTATTCGGTGGTGGTAAAATCAAGGCCGACGGTGTAGTCGCCTGCGCCGGTGATCACAGCTTCGGTAGCGGTTACGCCGGTGTAGTCGTTGCCGTCATGCCACCACTGGCGCTCCCAGCTGGAATCGGCAAAGGCGATGTAAGCAACGTCGATGCCGTGCTTCATGAGGGTGAAGTCAACTTCGACGGTCTTTACGGAAGCGAAATCAGCGCTGTCAACGATCATCCAGTTGGTGTCGTCGATCTTGCCGTCATAGGAACGGGCGTCGGCCGGCAGGTCGGAAACCCACTCGTTGTAGATGTTCATGCGGGTGGTAATGCCGTCGTCCGAGGAGGTATAGCCCTTGTCAAAGGCAATGGCTTCGCCGTTTACGCGGATTTCGTTCAAGCGGATGTACCAGCCGGGCATGGTGTTTTCGCCGTTTACGATGCCGAGCGCGGCAAACGCAACGCCGGAAGCCGCGCCGTCAGCGGTTTCGGTGAAATCGAGACCAACGGTGTAGTCGCCTTCGCCGGTGATGTCGGCGTTGATGGCCTTGATGCCGCCGTCGGCTTCGCCGCTCCAGTACTGGTAGGTCCAGCTGGTATCAGCATACATCAGATATGCCTGGTCGATGACTTTGGCTTCTTCAGCGCCTGCTGCAGGCAGGATGCCCAGAGCGAGAACGAGCGCCAACAGAAGAGCGAGGAGCTTTCGGGAATTCTTCATGCGAAATTTGCCTCCTTTTTTAGTCGCGCGTCATGTGCCGGCGCGCAGGGAATGGGGAAGTGGATCAATTCGGGCACATCGGATTCTTTTGTGGTTAAACACACTTAATCACATAATAATAATACATAATAAAACACAGAAATGTCAAGAGTTATGACAAAGGAGTTGGCAAATGGGGACAAAATTGTAAATGATGAAATAAAAAATTCCGGCTGCAGTAACATACAGCCGGGTAAAATCGGTTTGGTTTAGTCCTTCTTAAACAGATACTTGTCCACTTTTTCGCGGATTTCATCGGAAATTTTTCTTTCGATCGGGAAAACTTCTGCATTGACCGTGCGCTTGGCAAGATGCAGCGCCTGCTTTAAGGTGATGCCGAGCGCGTTTTCGTCCAGATAACCGCTTTTTAAATTGTCTCTGCGGTCATGGATGAAGTTTGCGCCGGGCGCGCCGAAGCGGCACAGATTGACGGCCGGAACGCCATGATCCGCAAAGGGCACGCAATCGCTGGAGTAGATGTCCATTTTGACGCCGCAGGCAACGCCGATTTCCTTCATCAGCGCATCCACGTAGCCGACGGTTTTTTCCGTACCGAGTACGGGTGCGATGTTTACGCCCAAGGTCGGAGCGGCAACGTCCACATTGATCATCAAAACGTGCTTTTCAAGCTCGTCTTCGTGTGCTTTGACCCACGCCTTGCTGCCTAAAAGACCCTGCTCTTCACTTCCGTACCAGTTGAATTTCAAGGTTCTTGCAGGCTTGTGAGAAGCGAAGTAGCGCATGAGTTCAACGAGAATAACGGAGCCGGAAATATTGTCGTAAACGCCCGTTGAAAAATGCACGGAGTCGAAATGCGCGCCGAAGGATACGATTTCATCCGGATATTTTTCGCCCTTAATCACGCAGCAGACGTTTCGGCTGGTGCCCTCCAGGCATTCGGAATCGATTTCGATGTGCATTTGCTTTGCGCCGCGGCGAACAATTTCAGCCGCATCCTTGACGCGGAGGTTCAGGGCGATTGCGCTTCCAAACGGCTCGGTCAGGGTTTCGCGAAGCTTCCTGATGCCCAGATCCGTTTCGCTCTCGCGATCCAGCATGCTTCCCGAGAACGTCAGAATTGCAGCAGGACCGACCTTTTGAAGCTTTTTATAGTCATCGCGGCGAAGCGCATTGACCATCACGATTTTGCCCTTGCAGTTTTTAAGATGCACATCCTGAAGATCCTCGGCGTAGTAGAACTCTGCATCCAGACCGCCTTCGGGCGTTGAAAGCGAACGTTCAAAGCCGGAAACGGCGTATTCCTTGTGATAAGGCGCGGTCACAACGAGTTTTGCGCTGTTTACTTTGCCCAGCGGAACGGAAAACTCCTCAATATGTACATCAGCGCCCGCTTCAATGCAGGCATTTTTCAAAACTTCGGCAGCTTTTGCTTCTTCCGGGGAAGCGGACAGGCGGACATAGGCAAGACTTTTGAGCATCTGAAAAGCGCGATGGGCTGAAACTTCCATAAATGAATTCCTCCTTATAAATCTGTTGTTGATTGCATTTATTATAGCGGAATTTTACTGATTACGCAAGCAAAACGATGGCCGGGACGAGATCAGAATGCGTTTTCGATAATTTCGATACTTAACAATAAATTATCTTGCCTTTGCGAACATAAAACGCTATAATATTATCTGTTCCGAAGAACGTAAAATTGCATATGGGGCATTAGCACAGTTGGTAGCGCGCAACGTTCGCATCGTTGAGGTCAGGGGTTCGAATCCCCTATGCTCCATTATTGAAGACCAGTCAGAAATGGCTGGTTTTTTTATTGCTCATAGCAGAATCAAAGAAAGCTCTGCCGCAGGGAAAAATCCCGGTCGGCAGAGCTTTTTTCAAAACAGATCTTCAATTTCTTCTTTTGCGTAAATGCTGCCCCTGTTATTGATGCTTGTGCCCGTGAGGAAGTGGTCAGAACCGTACAGATAC
>JAZSFI010000382.1:0-3367 GCA_045532135.1 Clostridia bacterium
CCACGATGAAGCCGACGGTCAGAACGCCGTTTAAGCTTTTGAGCATGGGATCGTTTTTGCCCTTCACGATTTCATTTTCCATATCGATAAATTTCGGGAACTTGGTTTCGGTTTCTTCGGCATATTCATAGATGAAATCCGCATCGCTCTTGGCGTCGATCCAGACCTCATACGGGCGCAGACCAAACGCATCCTGTACCTGGGAAAGGTTGGCAACGATCAGATAATTGGGGGATTCGCGGTAAATGCCGTCGGTACCTTTTCGGTAGACAAAGGGCTGATAGCCCGGCCAGTAATCCACAAAACCGTGAATGATGCCTCGGCAGGATTCCTTGGCGGTGTTCTGATAATTGATGACGTCGCCCACTTTGTAGCCGTACTGATCACGGAAATTGGAGGATAAAAGCACGGCGCGGGCGTTGTATGCCATCGCGTTTAAGAAATTGAACGGATGCTCCGGATAGAGCGATTCGTCAAACCACGCGGTTTTGCCGAAATCATCCGAGTCGATGGCGAGAAGCAGAATGTTGTTGACCGTTCCGCCGGGCACGGAGGCGTTGATTTTTTCGTTGCGGTATACGCGCGCGGCATGCTGAATGCCCTCCATCGTTTCATACACGCCGAAATCCGGCTCGTAATAAATGAGGTCAAGCGAGGGATCCTGCTGCACCTGATCGGAGTTTGAAGACCACGCTTCGCGAAGCACGATGTCTGCGCCGGTTATGTAGCGGATGTTCTTTTCGCCGCTTTCGTTGATCGTGCTTGCCGTCTGTGCGTTGAACACGCCGAGGGCGATGGTCATGACAAGGAAGATCATGATAAAATCCTGATTGTTGCGCTGCCTTAAAACCTTTAAAAACGAAGCGTACAAAGCAGGCGACCAGAAGCGCTTGAAAACGTGATAGATGACGGCGGTGAGCGCCGGGATTACCCGAATGGCGAGAAGACCTGCGCCGATGATGAAAAGGGATGAGCACAGAAGAAGCAGCGGATCGGGTACTTCGCCCTGAATGATCTTCTGCGCGATCATTTCCTTTTGATTGTTGAAGGAGTAAAGACCGTAAATCGACACGCCCAACGCGACGACGTCCAAAAACGCCTTTCGCCAAAGCGGCTTTTGCTTGCGGTTTTTTTTCTGCTTCTGGGTGACGATGGAGCCCTTTGTATATTTCCGGACCGGGAAAACCATGGCGATGATGGCGATCAGACATCCGGCGAGGGCGTAGAGGATGGGCGTAAGGGTGATCTCAATGGGCAGCGCGCGGCGGGAGACAAACTCCAAAAACGCGTTGGCTGAACCCAGCACCTGCGTGATCAAAACGCCCAAGGGAATTCCAACAGCAAAGGCGACGATGTTCAGCATGATGCTCTGCGTAAAATAGATCCCCAGAATCTGGCGGTTTTTAACGCCGCGGCTTTTCAGAACCGCGATTTCCGCTGCTTCTGTTTCAAGAATCTGGCGGGAAACCATAAAGATGAAGGCGGCAAGCAGCACGTAAATCGGCGCCTGAAGCACCCACAGGGTAACGCTTACCTTGCTTTTCATCTTGATGTGTTCTTTTAATATCGTTTCAAAATAGGTGGTAACGGTGATATATTTGTCGTCTTTATCAATGACGGACATTTCATTTAAAACCGACTGCATGTGCAGGGCGTTTCTTGAAAGCATGCTGTGCGCATCAAGCACTTCGTACCAGGTTGCATTCAGCATGACCTTGGAGCCGTCGTACACGAACAGATCGATGAAAATGTCTTCATCCATCATGTATTCGTTTTTATAATTTTTGGGCTGTTTGACCCAGTAGGTGTCTGCGGAATCCAGAATGTCGTACACGCCGACCAATTCAACCGTGACGGGAACGCCGTTTTTGTCCGTGAATTTCGGAAAGGTGCGTTTTTCGCCCAGAAGAATGTTAAGCTCGATGAGCGCGCGCTGGCTCACGATGACTTCGACCACGCCGTCTTCGCGGATTTTGTCCGAATACATGCGTCCGGCGGTGATTTTGACGTGCTTTTCAAGGTCGGTGAGCGATCCGAGGCACGCATTTTTGGCCATAACGCCGTCGCGGTTGACTTCCGCGTTGTTGCCGGCGGTCGGAGTAAAGTAGTGGGTGATCTGAAAATGCGCCTCTACGCCGTACTTTTCAGGCAGCGCATGCGCCATTTGCCCGTATTTTTGAATGTTGCCGTTTTTCTGCGCTGTTCCGCCGAAGGAGAAGACGATGTTTCCGGGATAGGAATTGCGGCTGGACAGATAGGCGTCCATATCGTCGTTCAGCATGCGCTGCATGACTGCGTCGGCATACAGGGGATTGGAGCAGGCGATGCTGACCAGAAGGATGTTTCCGATCAGAAGGGCTAAGAACATCCATTTTTTACTGGCGATTTTTCTGAAGATAAACCGAAGCATGGCTGTTCCCTCCTTTCTATTCGTCAATGATCAGTTTTTCGCCGTCTGTTACGCCGCTGATCAGAACTGCGCCGTTTTGCGGAGTTCCAAAGGCAAAGCCTACGTATCTTTTGGAAACCATGCCGTCCTCCGACAGCTTATAGACATGATATTTTCCGCTGAACTGGGTAACTGCATTGCGGTCTACAACGTAGACATCCGGAAGATACTGCGCATAATAGGAAATCATGGGACTTGTCTGCGTCTTGACCGGGCCGGAGAACGAATTGACGCGAATGTAAGCGGCGCTGTCTCCCGTACCGCCCGGCTGCGCCATGGGGCAGGCGACAACGCGCCCGACGCCGTTTACGCGGTCATCCGCGCGACCGACCGAAACCATCGTTTCCATGTTGTAGCGCAGCTTGCCCTGCTCGTCGTTTACTTTGTAGATTACGACGCTCGGATCATAGGCCTTTAACAGCTGTGTTCCTGAATAGACCCACTGAAGATCGCGGAAAAAGCTGACTTCGCTGATGATTCCGTTGAAATCGGCGTAAAGGCTGGTGTTTTCGTAGGTTTCAAGAAGTTCATCGAGCGCCTTTTTCTTGTCGGAAATGCTGATTTCCGTTTCGTAAACGTATCGTTCTCGTTCGATCAGAAGTTTTTCTTTTTCAAGCTGGCGGATTTCGCGGTCAAAGGCGTTTTGGGAAAGCGCGATTTCCTGATCTTTTGAAAGGATTCGGTCTTCGTAATCCTGAAGACCTCTTTGGTAGCTTTCTTCGCTTTTTTGAATGTCCATTGTGCGGCGGGTAATCTCTACTTGGTCTCTTTGGATGGAGAAGGTGGCGATCAGATCGCCGACTTTGACTTCGTCGTTGCGCTTTACATGAAAATCCACAAACTGCGCCGCCGCGCCTTCGTATTTGACCGTATACTCGTATGGATAATACGTCTGCGCGCCGCTGTGCTGGATTTTTT
>JAZSFI010000527.1:0-2383 GCA_045532135.1 Clostridia bacterium
ATATAGATTTCAAACAAGACGCTGCTATGATCCGCAGCGCCTTTTTTCGCCTTGGAATTGACCTCCAACGCGACCACATACACATTTTTCGATTTTTGGAGCTTTTGGCCGACCTCCCATCCGACACCGCCTTAATGCGAACGGTTGAGATCAGACAAAGACCGCTTCCGAAACCGAACAAGCACAACGCGGAGCAGGTCGCGGCCTTGCAAAAAGCAAAGGCGCGCGTTGCGATCCGTATGAGCGCCGAAGAGGCGCGCGCAAATTTTGCGGAAAGCCTCAAAAGCAGCAGCGTTTTAAGGGGGTGACACCTTGGGCGAGGACGGCAAAGTTATATACAAGGTCGTCATAGATGACAGCGGCGTTGAAAACGAAGCCGAAGCCGCCGGGCAAAAGGCGGGCGGCGGTGTAGAACGCGGCGCACGAAGCGGAACAGGCGCTTTTGAACAAATGATGATCGGCGCGGCGCGCCGGATCGGCGAAGCATTTGTCAACATGGCGCAAAATGCCGTGCAAGGCGTTGAACAGATTGCCCGCGCGGGCGTTGAATTCAATGCCAAAATGGAGCAATACCAGACGGCCTTTACAACGCTCCTGGGCGATGCTGACGCGGCCGCCGCGGCAATGGAGCGGATCAGAACGGACGCCGCCCGGACGCCCTTTGACGTTGACAGCCTCACGCAAGCAAACCAGGCGCTTATTTCTGCCGGGCTTTCGGCGGATAAAGCCCGGAATGATGTTCTAAACCTTGCAAACGCGATCGCGGCAACCGGCGGCGGCTCGGCCGAGCTTTCCCGCATGGCCGCGAATATGCAGCAAATCCAGAACACCGGCAAGGCAACGGCAATGGATATCCGGCAGTTTGCAAATGCCGGTATCAATATTTACGGCCTTCTCGCTGATTCTATGGGCGTCACAACCGCCGAAGCGGCGGAAATGGACGTCACATATGAGCAGCTTGCCGCCGCCCTGCAACACGCCGCAGAAGCGGGCGGAATGTATGAGGGCGCTATGGAGGCGCAAAGCCAGACCTTCACAGGGCGGCTTTCAACGCTCAAAGATAACGTCACGCAGCTCGAAGGAGCGCTCACACAAGACCTTTTCAACCAGCTCTCAAACACCGCCCTCCCTATGGTTATGGATTGGGTGGCGACGCTGCTTGAAGCAGCGCAAACAGGCGGCATTCAAGGCGCGCTCACCGCTGCGAAAGGGATTCTTTCTTCTCTTCTCCGCAATATCACGGCTTTTATTTCCTCCGACGCTTTCCCACAAATGGTAGACCATGGCGTTGGGCTGCTTGTAAGTCTTCTTGAAGGTTTTGCAAGCTCCGGCGCCGTCGGGCAGATCATGGCGGCCGGGATGATCGTTATTCGGGCGCTTTTGAACGCGATCATAAACCACTTGCCCGAAATTCTCGGAGCTGGCGTTTCGATTCTTAGCCAACTTATAGCGGGCATTGCTCAAATGATTCCGACGCTCCTTGTCATGGCTGGAGAACTTGTGCTTGGCCTGTTTAATTCGTTCATTCATGCGGATTGGGCGAGCATCGGCGCAAACATCGTGCAGGGCATTTCAAACGGCATTTCCGGCCTTTGGAATTCTCTTGTACAAAGCGTGCAAGAGGCCGTCACGCGCTTGTGGGAAAGCGCAAAAAAAGCCCTTGGCATTGCATCACCGTCAAAGAAATTCGCCTATATCGGCGAAATGTCTGTTGAAGGCACCATGGAGGGCTTTGAAGATAACGAACAGGAAATGACGCGCGTTGTGCATGATATTTATTCCGGCCTCCCGGAAACCGCAAACGACGCGCTTCGCCCGTTCGACGTCAATTACACAGGCGACGCGCGAGAGAATATCGAGCGCGATGTTTCTTTCAACATGACCGCCTCCGGGCGCATGGCGGACATGACGATTGTCGTCCCGCTTACGCTTGACGGGCGAGAAATCGCCCGCGCCACGGCGTGGAGCATGGGCGAGCAGCTTGCATGGGAGGAACTATAAATCATGGATCAATTCGGAATGTGCGGGCTGTTGATCGACGGCACCCCGCTTGATACCTATGAGGGCGCCGCGCTGCTTGATTACAGCGTGGGAGAAACCGCCCTAAAAAACGAAACCTTCCAGGGCGTCAATCGTTCATCCTGGCACCTGTTAAAAGCCATTTTTGGCCTCCGGCAAATCAAAATAACAATCGTCTTTACAGGCTGCACGCGCCGTCAAGTGGCCTTGCAGCGGTCGAAGCTAAACGGCGTTCTTTTCGGCGCGTCGGAGCTTTACATTTCTGACGACGGCTTTTTCTATGATGTTTCGTTGGAGAGCTGCGGCGCGGAAGTGCTGATAGGCGAGGGCGAGCGGGAAACAAAGATCAAGAGCGAATACACGT
>JAZSFI010000325.1:0-5015 GCA_045532135.1 Clostridia bacterium
AGTTGGATGGAGGAAAAGGGATTGACTCCGTCTCAGCTGGCTGTATATACGCGCGAAACGCGCGATGCAACCATTGCAAGGCTTATGCACGATCAGCTTGATTATCAAAGATGCGCCCGGTATATATCGGAACTGGCCGAATCCTATCCGGACATTGATGAAGAAACGCTCAGGCGGCTTCGAACCGCGGTGGACGTAAACCGCTACGGAAAAGAGATGTTCCTCGCCAAAAACAACTTTTTGAGAATGATTGCGGATGAAAGTCAGTCGTCGGACGAAGGATATATAAAGGCGGAGCGGTTTTGCGAAAAAATTCTTGCATGGAGCGCGGGCATGAGCCTAAAGGTGTTGTGCGCGGGGCTGGGAAAGGCTGAACCGCATAAGCTTTTAAACGTCATCAGCCAAAAAAGAAAAGATATTCGGATTTTTGAATTTTTCGACCGGGAGCGCATCGAAGAATTGTCCGGACTGCTTGCGGAAACGCTGCCCATTGCCTTTAATCCGAATTATGAGCTGTTTGAAGTTCAGGGAAATCACGGTGCAATGATGAGCAATGTCATCGTTGTCAGGCGCGAGGACGGCGCGCACCTTCTGATTGCGTATGACGGCGGCGAATACTTGATGCTTCAGGTTCCAAGAGGTACGGAGATTTTTGATTTTTGTCTGAACGTCCTGCTTTCAAAGCATCATGCGCCCAAAAAGATCAACTGTCACTTTCATCACAACAGCCCGGAAAGATTCATGGATTTTCTTTCGCATTGTCTGCTTCTTGAAAAGGACAAGGCGATTTACGAGATCAAAAGTGAAATCGGGCTTGAGTATGTGCCGATTCCGATTTTGTTTGAGAGTTTTTCCGATTGGGCCGGGCAGAATGATGAAAAGTTTCTTGCGTTCATCGATGATCTTAAACGGATTTTTGAAAAAAGATACGAAAATATTCTTTTAAAGGCGGAGCCCACGTACCTGATCATGACAAAATGCGGCATGACGGAGTTTGCAAAAACCGGCCGCATGAAGGATCATCCGTTTTGCCTGCGCACGTTTATGCCGAAGGAGAGAAAAGAGATATTCGCAAATCTGATCGATCTTGCGGCAAAATCGAAAATGTTTATCCCCATGATCCTTTCGGATGACGCTTTGACGCTCAATTACTCTTTTATCGGTTATTCGGGAGAATGCATGCTCGTCTGTGCCGCGCAGGCGGATTATGATCTGGATAACTACAAGGAAATTGTGCTTTCTTCCGGTGAGCTTGCCGGCAGATTTGCCGATTTTGTCACCGGTATCCTTGCGAAAAACCACGTTCTCAGCAAAAAAGCCACGCTGGAGTTTATCCAGTCGCTGAATCAGATCGTGCCGGAAGATGAATAAAAAGAAAAGGGGCCAAAGCAGATGATAATTATCTGCTTTGGCCTCTTCCGAGGATTTCTGACACAATGCATTTTTCATTTGGATTTGCCTAAGATACAGTTTTGAGGGCTGTTGCTGATAGTATTTCTGAAGCAGCCCCGTTGTTTTATCGGATGGGCGAACCGGCGAAGTATTCCTGAATGCCTTCCGCGATGCCCCGGGCAATCAGCTCCTGATATACGGGCGAATTGAGCTTTACATCCTCATCGCTGTTGGAAAGATAGCCGCATTCTACATACACAGAGGGGGCTTTTGACCAGTTCATGGAGATATAGCTGTTGCTTTTGTGCATCTTTTGCATGCTTGCGCCTGATACGCGGCAGGCGTTTTCCAGTATGATCTGACCGATGGCCTGACTTTCGGAATCGCTGTATTTTGCGCGCACGGTGATTCCGGAGGTTTTTTTGTTGCTTGAATATCCCGTGTGAATCTGAACGGTCAAATCCGCGCCCGCCTGATTCAGAATTTCGGCGCGCTCGATGTTGTTCAGGTTTACGTCATGGGTTGTTCGCGTCAAAACGACCTGCGCGCCCATTTTTTCGAGCGCGTCTTTTAAAAGGAGCGAAACCTCGAGGGTGATTTTGTATTCCGGGGTTTTGGTCGTGACGCCTTTTTCGGACGATTCAACGGCTTGCGCGGTTTTGCCTGAGCCCGGCGCGAGCGGCAATTCCCTGCGGTTTGAAATTTCCTGACAGCCGGGATTGATGCCGATGACAAGGCCGCTCAGGGGAAGCGCGCCTTCCGACTGCACGTTTACGCGAAACAGCATGGGCGTTAAATCGCTTCGTTCGCTCTGACAGTAGACGACGCATTTGCCTTCGCCGACGGCAGTGACCACGCCGTTTTCATCGACGGTCGCGACGGAAGGGTCGCTCGATATGTAGGTGATACTTCTCTCTGTCGTGTTTTCGGGTGTAAACACGGGCGAAACGGAGGCGCTTTCGCCGACAAAAAGCGTTTCAAATTGATCGCTCAAGGTTACGTTTTCAAGCTTGATGGGTCTGATTTCCAGCGTGACGTGCGTGCTGACTCCGTTGGACGCGCTGGCAATGATGGTGACGGTTCCGGGCGTAATGCCGGTGACAAAGCCGTATTTATCGACGGTTGCGATTTCCGGGTTCAGGGAAACAAACGTGACGGAGCGGTATTTTGCTTCTTTCGGGAGTACGCGCACGAACAGCTGATCCGACTGGCCGACCTTAATGGAAAAGCTGTTTCTGAACTGAATGCGTTCCACCGGAAGGAACGCCTCGATCTGCACTTTCCGGCTGACGCCGCTGATGGTGGTTGCGGTGATTGTGGCTTTTCCGACGCGGTGCGCGGTAATTTCGCCGTTTTCCGATACGGAAATTACGCTTTCCTTGGAGGACTTCCATGTAACGCCGTCCTGCGCTGCTTCTTCGGGCGTAATTATGGCAAAAACGGAGGCTTTTTCGCCCACCGCAAGCTCTTCAGGCGCGATGAGGTCTATGTTTTTTGCCGCAAAAGAGGCGCTGATTGAGACGGATGCGGTTTTTCCGTCCACGGTTTTTGCGCTGATTACGCATTTGCCCATCGCGTGGAAAGTGACGATGCCGTTTGAATCGACGCCTGCAATGGTTTCATCGCTCGATGTCCATGTGATAAACGCGTTTGCGCCGGAGGGGCTGGTTGCGCTGAAAAGCTGAAGCGCGGTTTTTCCGCCCGACAGATCAAAAAATATGGATCCGTCCGTGACCTGTTTGTTGTTGTGGTAAAGGTTTATGCGCGTGGATTTGGGAACGGAGAAGATGGTGATGGTTTTTACGCTTCCGGTTTCTTTGTGATAGGCGGTCATTGTGATTTCGGCGGCGGCTGCCGTATCCGAGAGGCGGATTTTTTTGCCGCTGGACAAGCGCGCCGCGTAATCGGGCGAAAACGTCCATTCGCAATCCGCTTTTTCACCGTTTACGTATGTCGAAACATCCAGATATTGATTGGCAAGATAAATTTTGCCGTCTTCAAGACCTTCGATTTCCAGTTCGGCATATGCG
Organism: Clostridia bacterium; assembly: GCA_045532135.1. GTDB lineage: Bacteria > Bacillota > Clostridia > Christensenellales > Aristaeellaceae > SFHK01. Next base: position 3,423 of record JAZSFI010000325.1, read on the forward strand.
ACGGAAGCAAAAAAAGCAAATATTAAAAGCGCAAAGAGTGCGAAAAACACAAATTTTTTCACAGGATAAACCTTCCTCTTATGTATTCAATTTATTGTAGCAGATATTTTCGCTTTTTTCGTACAAATGCACGTTAATTCAAGCATATTTCTTGTATCAAACCGCGCTTTTTTATTTTTGTTTACAATCCGCATGCAAACACGCTTTACAAAATCGCCTTGATAGCGGTATAATAAGTGCAATGAATCTACGGGCGCAGAAAACGCGCCTTCTGAGAAAGGGAATGAGTAGCCTTGGCGATTCGCAATTCCGCCAAAGCGCTGATTCTGCACGACGGGAAGCTTCTTTTAAACCGCTGCGTTTCAAGGCTGGGCATTTATTATGCCCTGCCCGGCGGCGGACAGCACGACGGAGAGCTTTTGACCGAAGCGGTACGGCGCGAGGTAATGGAGGAAACGGGGCTCACGGTGGAGCCCATGCGCATGAGCGCAATTTTCGAACGCGTAAGCGAAGGACGCGACGGCAGCGTCGCGCACAAGATGTATTTTGTTTTTTTGTGCAAATACATCGAAGATATCCCGCAGGCGGAGCCCATCGAGCGCGACGCCTATCAGACCGGCATGGAATGGGTGCCGCTGGATAAGGTCAAAAAAGCCAACCTGTTTCCAAGGGTAATCAGAGACAACCTTTTTGCCCTTCTGGACATGGGCGAGACCATTTATCTGGGCTCGGAGAGGCGCGGCGGCTGATATGATTATTCTCGGAATCGACCCCGGCCTTGCCCTGATGGGCTATGGCGTGATTGAAACAAACGGCATAAAGCACAGGCTCATCCAGTACGGCGTATTGTCCACCGTCGCCCATTCGCCGATGCCCCAGCGGTTAAGGAGCATTTTCGCGGGCGTCAATCAGCTGATGGACATTTATTCTCCGGATGATGTGGCGTTTGAAGAATTGTTCTTTGCCAAAAACGTTACAACCGGCATGGCGGTTTCCGCCGCGCGCGGCGTGGCGCTGGTTGCCGCTGCGCAGCGCACGGAAAATTTATTCGAATACACGCCCATGCAGATCAAGCAGGCCATCACCGGCTACGGAAAGGCCGACAAGCACCAGATGCAGCAGATGGTCAAGCTTCTTTTGAATATGGATGAAATTGCGAAGCCCGACGACGCGGCCGATGCGCTTGCCGTCGCCATTACCCATGCCAACAGCATGAACATGAAAAACCTGTATAAAATCAAATGAGGTGCCGAAATGTACGCCCATATCCGCGGTATACTCTCCGAAAAGCTCTCCGACTCCGTTGTGATTGACGCCTCCGGCGTCGGCTATGAGCTGTCCGTCAGCGCAAACACCTTATCTTCCTGCCCGCAGACCGGGGAGGAAGTGAAGCTTTATGCCTATCTTTCCGTGCGCGAGGACGCCATGGAATTATACGGCTTTTGGGCGCGCGAGGAAAAGCGCATGTTTCTGCGCCTGATCGGTGTCAGCGGCATCGGACCCAAGACCGCGCTTGGCGTATTATCCGCACTCAGCGTCAAGGATCTTTCCATTGCCCTGGTCACAGGCGACGCGCAGGCGCTTGCCCGCGCT
>JAZSFI010000335.1:0-1964 GCA_045532135.1 Clostridia bacterium
AGCATGTCAGTTACAACAACGAAACGTGGTCGCTCACCGCTCTCGCCCAATACCTGACAGGAGTAAAAAGTGCTATTGCAGGCCCTAAGTATTTTAAATACAAGGGTGAATGGCTGAACACGATTCGGCATCGTCTGGAAGGATAAATGGATTTATCTGTATGAAAACCACAGGAGGCGTCCGCTGATGCGGATGCCTCCCGTTTGTGTGTGTCAGAGGGAGATGCTCTTCTTAAGATATGTCGTCATTGTGCTATCTGGTTTTCCTTTTTAGACCTGATCATTAAGCCCCATGGACTTTAAAAGTCCCCTGTTCAGATCCTCGGGGAATTTGGGTTTTTCGTAGTTGTGGGAATTTTGGATGGTTTTCCAGTCCATGTCGAAGATGCCGAAGGAGCCGTGATAGTCCCAGCTGGTGCGGGCGAGGCCGCGCTCGGCGAGGAGGTCGGTGACGATTTTGTACCATTTGTTGCGCAGCTCTTTGTCGACAAAGACGGCGTTGCAGCCGAATTCGCCGCAGTAGACGGGGGCGTTGCGCTCGCGGCTGAACTGGGCGTATTGGTCAAAGTAGCTCATGACGGCTTCCAGGGTGCCGGTTTGGGGGTAATTTTTCCAGCAGTTCAATTCGGTTTCGGTAGGATTTTCGGGGAGGGGCGGCATTTTATCGGGATCATAGGGGAAGGGGATGCCGACGACTCTTTGCATATTGCACCACGGCGCGCCCTGATGGGTAAAGGTGTGGGGGTCGTAGAAATGGAAGGTGTAGATGACCTTGTCGTCGTTAAAATCGGGCAGGGTTTTCATGGCGGCTGTGCTGTTCCAGTCCGCGCCGCCGGCAACGATGTAGTGCGTTTTGTCGATGGAGCGGATGAGCTTGAACACGCGGTGGATGATTTCGTTCCACACGGGCACTTCAATGCCGTGGGGCTCGTTCATGATTTCAAAGATGAGCTTTGGGAATTTGTTCTGATAGCGGGAGGCAATTTCGCTCCACACAGGGTTCAGGATTTTTTCGACGTCCACGGGCGTGAACGAGCCTGCGTGGGTGGCGTTGTGGAAGTCGAAAATCAAATACAGCCCCGCTTCGTCCGACCATGCGGCAACATTATCAAGAATTCTCAGGATTTTTTCGGGAATTTTAAAGCCGTCGTCTTCTTTGCAGATTTTTTCAAAATGGATCGGCAGGCGCACTACGTCGCAGCCGAGGGCGCGGACGTCGAGAAAATCCTGCTTTCCGAAGCCGTTTTCGTCAATTTCTTCAGCGGATCGGTATTCCAGCCAGTTGGTAAAGTTTACGCCCTTGGTGAACGGGGCGGGAATGATCTTGTCGTGCGGCATGGATTTTGTCCTCCTTTGAAATATGTTTATGATATTATAGCATGATTTTGACGGGAAGTAAACGCATTCTGACTACGCAAGCGATTTTTTCGCCATAAAGTAAAACGTGCAGACCTGATAGCCGGCTTTTCCGTAGAGCTTATCGAGGCCGGAATATGTGTAGCCTAAAAAGCCCTCCTTCATGCCGCTTTCAAAAAGATGCTTTGCGCCCCGGATGATCATGGAGGAAGCGATTTTTCTGCCCTGATAATCTGGGTGCACTGTTGTGCAGCCGATGCTGCCCACGCCTTCGCCCTCGGTTTCCTGATCCACCATGAGCGTTCCGACGACTTTGTCGCCGTCAAGCGCGATCAGAATTTTGTTTAAGGAGTCCGGAGCGTAGGATTCGGATTCCTTATAATATTTGGAAAAGTCTTCTTCGGCGGCGTTTGTGCAGTCGAGAATCGAGCAAAGGTCGGAGATTACGGCAAACCGGTATTCGATGCCCGGCGTTTCGGGCGCTTTGATTGAATTAAGCGCGGGCGTAAAGGGCGTGCACATGTCAAAGCAGTTCGCGTCGTTCCACGAATGAATGTAGCCGCGCCTTATAAAAAAGGAAGCGTTTTTTTCGGGGAGAAGGGGATTGAG
>JAZSFI010000066.1:0-4734 GCA_045532135.1 Clostridia bacterium
ACTTCGACGGTGCCGTTTTTAAGGCCCTTGGGGCTTACGACCACGCGCAGCGGAACGCCGGTGAGGTCGGCGTCGGAGAACATGACGCCGGCGGATACGGGACGATCATCAAAGATGACTTCGATGCCGGCATTCTGAAGCTTTTCATACATTTCATCGGCAAAGGCACGAACTTCAGCGTCGTCGGCGCGAAGAGCGCACAGCTGGACCTGCCAGGGCGCGATCGACATCGGCCAGATGGGGCCGTAATCATCGTGATGCGCTTCGCATACGGATGCGGCAAGGCGGCCGACGCCAATGCCGTAGCAGCCCATGATGGGCGTCTGCATCTGGCCGTTCTGATCGATGTACTTCATGCCCATGGAGCCGGTGTACTTGTCGCCCAGCTGGAAGATGTTGCCCACTTCGATGCCGCGGGTGAGGGTAATGGCATGCTGACCGCATACGGGGCAGATGGCGCCTTCTGTGGTCTTGGCAAGGTCGATAAATTCAATATCGCCCAGATCGCGCTTGATGTTGAGGCCGGTCATGTGGAAGCCCTCTTCGTTTGCGCCGCAGACGAAATTTTCACGGGTGGTCAGGGACATGTCGAACAGTACCTGAACCTTCCCGGTGATGCCCTTGGGACCGATGAAGCCTGCGCAAACATCCGTGTTTTCAAGGTCAAGCGCGGGATGCACTTCGCTCTTTAAATAGTTGCGCAGTTTAACTTCGTTGACTTCAAGATCGCCTCTTACAAACACGATCACGATCTTATCGTCCGTTTCCTTCTGATAGGCACCCGCCTTCATCAGGGCGTTCATGTCTTTTCCGAGGAAGGAAGCCACTTCCTCGATGGTCTTCATTTCGGGCGTGGCAACCTTTTTAAGCTCTTCAACTTCAGTGGAAATCACGTCGTACTTGCAGTCAGCGTTTTCCATGTTGGCGCGGTAGTCGCAGTTTGAGCAGACAACAAGGCTGTCCTCGCCGATGGGGGTGCAGAGCATGAATTCGTGGGCGACCTTTCCGCCCATCATGCCGCTGTCAGATTTTACGGAAATAACCTCCGGTACGCCGCAGCGGGCAAAAATGCGTTCATAAGCCTTGTGGCAGCGCATGTAGTACTGTTCAAGGTCTTCTTTCGTGGTGTGGAAGGAATACGCGTCCTTCATGGTGAATTCGCGAACGCGGATGAGGCCGCCGCGGGCTCTCGGCTCATCTCTGAACTTGGTCTGGATCTGATAAATCATGAAGGGATACTGCTGATAGCTTTCAGCGGTCTCACGGGCAAGGTGCACGGCGGCTTCCTCATGGGTCATGCCGAGAACCATATCGTTTCCGCTTCTGTCGCGGAATCGTAAAAGCTCGCTTCCGATCGCGTCATAGCGGCCAGACTCCTTCCAGAGGCTTCCGGGCATGACGACGGGGAAAAGAACTTCCTGACCGTCGATACGGTTCATTTCTTCACGGATGATGTTTTCGATCTTCGAAGTGATCCGCTTGGTGATCGGGAAAAGAGAATAGATGCCGTTTCCTACATTCTTCATGTAACCGCCGCGGATCATGAAGATGTGGCTGGAAATCTGGCAATCGGCAGGCGTATCCTTGAATCTCTTGGTGAGCATCTGGGTAAACTTCATAGATTTAACTTCCTTTCAGAAATATTGGCGAAATAAAAACTCCGCCCCATTGTATTTTGCAGGGACGGAGATTGCTTTCCGCGGTACCACCTTGCTTGGCGCACAGACTGCGCCCGGCTCAATTCGGGTTCTTTATCGCAAACCACGCGGCGCTTCGTCGGCGCAGGCTCCGAAAGCGGGAGGATGATATTCATTTGCGCGCCTTTCAGCCTGTGTGCACGCTCTCTTTGAAATGAAGCGTTCATCCGTTCTTTCATCAATGCCACAACGTAATTATATATCTTTTTATTTTGAAAACAAGCAAGTTCTTGTAAACATGATTGCATTTGACTTTGATTCGTGGTATTATTATTCCATACGATAATTTTTATACGGAGGTAACCGCCTATGACCATCAAGCCCGTAACCAGCCGCTCCTTCAAGCCCTTCGGCCGCGTAATCAAGGGTTACTATCTCAAATCCCTCATGGACAAAATGCAGGAAACCGAGTGTCCCTCTGACGCCGTTACCTATGTTCCTTCCGTTGAGTCTCTTGAAAAGCTTCCCATTTTCAAACAGTTCTCCGAGGAAGCCTACGGCGGAATGCCGATTCAGATCGGCTACTGCAACGGCTTTAACCATACGCTCAACGCCGTTGAATACCACAGGGATTCCGAGCTTAACTATGCCTGCACCGACATGATTCTTTTGGTCGGCAAGCAGCAGGATGTTACCAAGGATTTCCACTATGACACCAGCAAGATGCAGGCTTTCTACGTAAAGAAGGGAACGCTGGTTGAGATGTATGCAACCACTCTGCACTACGCCCCCATCTCCGCTGGCGAAAACGAAACCTTCCGCTGCGTGGTTGTTCTCCCCAAGGGAACCAACGAACCCCTGCCCCAGCGCGGCAAAGCCAAGACCAAGGAAGACGCACTCCTCACCCATGTCAACAAGTGGCTGATTGCCCATCCTGAAAGCGGACTGGGCGAAACCGGCGCATTTGTCGGACTTGAAGGCGAAAATATCAAGATCTGATCGGAGAAGCGCACTTGAATTCTTTTGACACAGCAAAAGAAAATATTCTTCTTGTCGAAAACGCACTGCGCGTGCTTTTCGTACCCGCCGCACCCGGCGAGTACGATCTGCACGCGCTTATTTCCTGCGCGCTTGAAAAGGCAAATCTTTCCTATGTCCACGAGGCAAAAATCAATAAAGGCTGCCGCGCGGATTTTATGGTAGGAAAAATTTGCGTTGAAGTCAAAAAATCAAAGCCTGTAAAAAACACGCTTCTTAAACAGGTAACAAGATATCTTTCTTCAGAGGAAGTCCACGGTATGCTCGTTGTCACCCAGAAAAACGTATCCTTGCCTGACGTCATCATGAACAAACCGGTTCGGGTATTGCCGCTCGACAAGCTCTGGGGGGTGTCGCTGCCTTGAACGAGTATCCGAAATATTTGCAGTCCCCGCCCGAGGATGCGCACACCTATGGAACGCTTTCTTATAACCGCAAGAGCAAATGCTGGACAATCAAGGGCGAACCCTGTGTTACCGAACTTGCCAAGCGTTTGTTCCCCGGGTGCGATGGAAGAGGCAGAGGCGTTGCGAGGTTTACGGCACACGCAAGAATCATAGGCGATCTCAACCGGCTGATGCTCAGGTATCCTCTGAAAATCAAGGAAAGCGACCAGAAAAAGTGGGACGAAGCCCTCGAAAAGGCGCGTGAGTACGCCGTCCGAAAGCAGAAGGCGCTATCCGCTCCTATAAGCGCCAATCCCCCAGCCAGTGAGTTTTCCGGAACACTCATGCCCTTTCAGTCGCTCGGGCTTGGATTTTTGCTTAACAACAGAAGGTGCCTTCTTGCAGATGAAATGGGCCTTGGAAAGACGGTTCAGGCGCTTTCGTTTATTGCATCGACAAATGAATATCCCGCGCTCATCGTCTGCCCGCCACACTTGGTTCGCAACTGGGTGCGCGAGTGCGAACGTTTTTTAAAGCCGGACGGATCACTCAGGATTCACATTATAAGAGGTCTTAAACCCTATCCCCTCCCCGAAGCCGATATTTACATCGTTCATTATCTCCTCCTTCGCGGCTGGAAGGAAGAGCTTCCCGAATATCATTTTAATTCCATTATCTTTGATGAAATTCAGGAGCTTAGGCACTCCGGCACGGAAAAATATTCCGCCGCTTCCCTTTTGTCCGATTCGTCCGACAACGTAATCGGCTTATCAGGAACTCCCATCTACAACAACGGCGGCGAAATCTGGAACGTGATCAACATCCTCGATTTCCACTTTCTTGGCGATTATGAATCGTTCTCGCGCGAATGGTGCTATGGCTACGGAAACCAGATTGTGCAAAAGCCGGAACTTCTGGGCGAACATTTAAAGCGCGAGGGTATGCTTTTAAGGCGTCTAAAAAGCGAGGTTTTAAAGGAACTGCCGCCCAAACGGCGTCTGGTTCAGGAAATCGACTGGGATGACAAGGTATATAAAGAGCTCATGCGCCCGGTTGCAAGTCAATTGATTGCGCTTAAAAACGCGGACTCCGCCTCCGCCCGCGCGCTCATCGAAGATCAGATTTCTCAGACCCAGCGCCAGGCAACGGGCGTAGCCAAAGCGCCGTATGTTGCGGCGTTTGTCAAAATGCTCATTGAAAACGGTGAAAAGGTTCTTCTCATGGCGCATCACCATGCGGTCATGGACATCTACAAAAAAGAATTAAAGCCATTAAAACCCGTCTTTATCACAGGACGCGAAACCGATGCAAAAAAGGACGCAGCCGTTCGTGCATTCATGAATGAGGATACCGATCTTTGCGTGATCTCGCTTCGAAGCGCAAGCGGCTTAAACCTTCAAAGAGCCACCTGCGTGGTCTTCGGAGAACTCGACTGGTCGCCCGCCATTCACTCTCAGGCGGAAGACCGGGCGCACAGAATCGGTCAGACCGACTCCCTCCTTTGCTACTATCTCGTCTCTCCGCGCGGCTCCGACAGTGACATGCAGGACGCGCTGGGCCTCAAAGTCAGCCAGTTTGTCCAGCTGATGGGCGACAAAACGCCCGACAGGGAACAGGAATTTTTGATGCAGTCCGAGGCAAGAGAACGCATAAAAAGAATGGTCGAAAAAATC
>JAZSFI010000539.1:0-4580 GCA_045532135.1 Clostridia bacterium
TCATCGATTATGACAAGTGCATTTCCTGCGGCGAATGCGCCAAGCATTGCCCGCGCGGCGCGATTCAGATGATGCCGGTGTCCCAGACGGTTTATGTCAACTGCCGAAACACCGACAACGCGCGCGAGGCCAAGAGCGTGTGCATGAGCGCGTGCATCGGCTGCGGAAGATGCAAGCGCGAATGCAAATACGACGCGATTTATATCGAAAATTTCTTTGCTCACATCGATCCTGAAAAGTGTACCCGCTGCGGCGCGTGCGCCTCGGTCTGCCCGTGTACGGCAATCAAGGATCTGATCAACGGTCTTCCGCACAGACCGAATTTCTATTAAGGGAGTCAGACGGAAAAACATGCAGACAGTGATTGCGCTGGGCACGTTTGACGGCATGCATCTGGGTCATCGCGCGGTTATCTCCCGCGCGGTGGACGAGGCGCATCGGCTGAATGCTCAATCGATGGTATACACCTTCTCAACAATCCCGAGAGCGCTTTTTCATGAGGCGCCGAAAATGCTGATGACGGCTGAGGAGAAAAAAAACGAAATCCTCAAAATGGGCGTACAGCGTGTTGAGATGGTGGAATTTACAGAGGAAATCGCTCAAATGAGCCCGGAAGCGTTTGTGAAAATGCTTTTTATGAACTATCATCCGTGCGCGATTGTAGCAGGGGAGGATTATTCCTTCGGGCATAAAGCGCGCGGCAATATGGAAATGCTCAGGAAATACGCAAAGGAGATGGGATTTGAAGTTATTACCGTTGAAACCGTTCGCGTGAAAATGCCGGATGGCAGCTACGGAGACAAGATTTCTTCGACGGATATTCGAAAGGCAATGGAAAAAAATCAAATTTCTCTTGCCGAACATCTTTTAAAAGGGGAAATTTTGTAGTATTATTGAATCGATCAAAACCTGGCTTCAGGACGGGGCGCAATTCCCCACCGGCGGTACAGCCCGCGAACCGCGCGTTGTTTCAGGCGCGCGGCCGATCCGATTTTTGATATGCGGAGCCGACAGTGACAGGCTGGATGGAAGAAGAAATCGCTCGTTTCGGGCGGAACAGGAGGCGGTTTCCCAAGCGGAAACCATATTTATTATGAAAAATTACAAGACGAAACAACTTATTCTCATGGGTCTTTTCTGCGCGATCGCATTTGTTGCGGTATGCGTATTCCGCATTCCGGTGGTGCAATGGTTGAAGTATGAACCGAAAGATACAATCATTGTCATGGCCGGTTTTCTTTTTGGACCGCTGGCGACGGTGGCAATTTCCGTTGTCGTTTCGGTTCTTGAATTTGCAACGATCAGCGATACCGGTCTTTGGGGTCTTTTGATGAACGTGGTTTCAACCTGTTCGTTTGCGTTTACGGCTGCGTTTGTTTATAAAAGACATCGCTCCCAGAAGGGCGCATACGCGGGCCTTTTCATGGGCTATCTGCTCATGGTGGTCATGATGATTTTATGGAATTATCTGGTCACGCCTTTTTACATGGGCGTTCCGCGCGGAGAAGTGGCAAAGATGCTGATTCCGGTGTTTTTGCCATTCAATGCCGTCAAGGGTGCGCTGAATGTTGCGCTTACGCTCATTATGTATAAGCCCATTATGCATGCACTGAGACGCGCGCATCTGATTCCCGAGCGCGAGGGCGGAAAAGCGGGCTCTGCCGTCTGGAATAAAAGTACAATTATCGTTGCTCTTGTTTTGCTTGCCGCAAGCGCGCTTGTGATTCTCATCGTAAAAGGCGTGATCTGATGAAGAAGATAATTCTTACGGGCACGGTCGAACACGGAAAGGCGCTGGGGCGTACGGTCGGCATGCCGACGGCGAATCTGAAGGTTGACGAAGGATGCGAATTGCCTGAAGCCGGCGTGTATGCGACTGTTTGCGAGGCTGACGGGAAAAAGCATTTGTCTGTTACCAACATCGGCGTCCGTCCGAGCGTGGATGACAGCCCTGTTTGGACGGTTGAAAGCCATCTGATCGGGTTTTCGGGCGATTTGTACGGGCAGAGGATCACGATTGAAGTTCTTGAAAAAATCCGTCCGCAGATGCGGTTTGCTTCTTTGGATGAAGTCAAAAAACAGGTCGAAGCGGATGCGGTACGCGCTGAAGAAATCTATAAAAAGCATCAAAGCATATAAAATCGGGAGGGAAGAACATGGAAAAGAAGATTCTGTTCCCCAGAACCACGGTGGCGGGCGTGGATATGCCCAGAATGATCGCCGGAACAAACTGGATCCTCGGATTCAGCCACACCAGTTCTTCTGCGGATGAGCTGATCAAGATGCGCAACTATAACCGCGACGCGATTGTCAAAATCTTAGAGGCCTACGACACCTACGGCATCAACGCAGTGATGGGGCCTTACGGCGACAATCCCGTGCTTGCGGATGCGGTGCATGCGGCGGAAGACAAGTTCGGTCATGAGTTTATCATCGTCGATACCCCGATTGTGAATGTCAACGACAGCGTGCAGGCGAGAAAGGAAGCCGAGGCAAGATTCAGGCAATCGCGCGATCTGGGCGCAAAATTCTGCTTGATTCATCATTACAGCGCAGAGCAGCTGGTCAATAAAAATAAGCAGGAAATGCCGCGCTTGCCCGATTATCTTAAAATGATCCGCGATAACGGCATGATTCCCGGCCTTTCTGCGCACATGCCGGAGCTGATTGTGTATTCCGATCAGAATGAATACGACGTTCAGACCTACATTCAGATCTACAACTGCATGGGATTTTTGATGCAGGTGGAGATTGAATATATCAATAAGGTCATCTGGAATGCAAAAAAGCCGGTTATGACCATTAAATCCATGGCTGCGGGCCGCTGTTCGCCTTTTGTGGGACTCACCTTCAGTTATGCGACCATCCGTCCCTGCGACATGGTGACGCTGGGCGCATTCACGCCGGGCGAGGTTCACGAGGATGTTGAAATTGCTTTGGCCGCCATTGAACGCAGACAGCCGGATCTCGAGGGCAGAAACAGCCCGGCCAAGTCCGAAATCATGATAAAATAATGGAAAACGCATATCTTGTGCTCGTAGACGGATGGGGGATGGAGGAAGAAGAACTGATTCATCCCCTGTTTTCGGACGAGCGGCTTAAAAAGCTTGAGCGTCGAAGGGCGGAAAGCCTGCGCATAGATACCGCATGCGCTGAGCTCGCGTTTCTCACTGCGCAGAGAATTGCATTTGGGAAAACAGATAAGAATCTCTATTTCTACGGGGAAAACGATAAGCCGTATTTCAAAGATGAGAAATACGGCTGTTTGTCTTTTGCCCATGCCGCATCCGTCGGCGCGTGCCTGATTGCGCCGGCCAGGTGCGGATGCGATATTGAGGATAAAAACAGGGATGTCAGCAGAATAGAGAAAAAGATTCGATTTTCAAAAGGCGTTGATTCAGCAGATGCGCTGACACTCTGGTGCGTCAAGGAAAGCTATGTGAAGCTCACGGGAGAAGGGCTTAAAAGGCCGTTTTCCGAGCTTTGTTTTAAGGGAAACCTTCTCCTTGATGCGGATGGAAAAATGCTTGCACGGGCAGAAACGGGCGAAATCGGGCGCGTTTTGTGGGCAGCGGCGTTTGAAAAAGAGATGAATCTGACGGTAACGCTCTTAACGGCGCGGCAGGCGCTCAAAAGACTTTGAGAGTTGAGGAGAAAGACATGAATACGCTTTTGCGCGCCCATGCGGACGCAATTATCGAGGCATCCATTGAAGCGGTTAAGCCGGATGCGGCTGTTGTGCGCGCGCTTTCGGGAAAGGAATTTCCGGGGCGCGTTTATTTGGTTTCCGCAGGCAAGGCGGGCTGGCAGATGGCCAAGGCGGCGAGTGATTGTCTGGGAAATCGGATTGAAGCGGGCGTTGTGATTACCAAATACGGTCACGCGCTGTCGCCGATTGCCAATTTCCAAATCTTTGAGGCAGGGCATCCGGTTCCGGACGAGAATTCATTTCGCGCCACACAGGCGGCGCTTGATCTTACGGGGAATCTCAACAAGGAGGATACGGTCGTTTTCCTGCTTTCCGGCGGCGGAAGCGCACTTTTTGAAAAGCCGCTGGTTTCTTATGAGATGATTCAAAGCGTTACAAACCAGCTGCTTGCCTGCGGCGCGGATATTGTTGAAATCAATACCATCCGCAAGCGCCTGTCAGCCGTAAAGGGCGGAAGATTTGCGCATTTCTGCGCTCCGGCACAGGTGTTTTCCATTGTTCTTAGCGATATTATCGGCGATCCATTGGATATGATCGCTTCAGGCCCTGCCTATCCGGACAGTTCCACCTCGGAGCAGGCAGTTGCAATTTCGGAAAAATACGCGCTTACATTGGATGACGCTGCCCGTGAGCTTCTTACAAAAGAAACGCCCAAGGCGCTTGACAATGTTACTACGCAGATTACCGGTTCGGTGCGTGAATTGTGTTTGGCAGCGGCAAAGGCTGCCGAAAAGCTTGGCTATGAGCCCGTCATGCTTACCGATCAGCTCTGCTGTCAGGCAAAGGAAGCGGGAAGCTTTTTGGCCTCGATTCTGAAAACACATGCCGAAAGCAAAAAGAATCTGGCATTTGTGGCTGGCGGCGAGACCGT
>JAZSFI010000570.1:0-10226 GCA_045532135.1 Clostridia bacterium
TCATCGATTACCTGTATGAAAAAGGTTACACGGAAGATGAGATTTTCTGGGATCTTAGTTCCGGCTGGAGCGATGACGAAAGCCTGTACGTATCGTATGGAGATATTGAGATCGGTATTTCGGAAGCATATGCAAATACCGGTTCGTACCGCGTTGCGGTTTTTTACGAATCGAACACGGCCGGCTTATGCGCATCCTACGGATTTCTCAATACGAAATCAGAGCCTGATTACTATAATTTTAATAATTCACATTACGTTCAAATTTCAAATCAGGTCGGTTTATACGAAAACATCACCGTTGTAGTAACCGGAAACGGCATGGTTTCCACGAAAACATTCGATGTTCAGGTGGTGGAACCCTCTTGGGGATATTCGAACAACAATGAATATGCATACGGACTTGCCCATGGTGATTCATATGGTACAGAATATCCGCAATTGGCTACGGCTTATGTTCCGTATGACTACCACGGTCAGCCTTCAATTCCCAAAAATGATTTTATGATCTCTTGGCCTGTCGAAGGAAGCGTTCATTCGGGCTATGACGCAGCCATGATATTTTCAGATGATATTTCGATTTATACCAGTAAGGATCGAATGGAACCCGGAAATGTAACCGCTTCACTCACCCACCTTGCAACCGGGAAAGTGATTTTTAATCAACAAAACACCAGTTGGGGTTGGAGCGAAAACGACAATGTCAAGAGATTCGATTTGGTTTTCAGCGACTCATCACCTTTGCTTCATGCAGGATGGGAAAGCGGCGAATACCGACTCACCGTTGAAGTTGAAGGTATGGGTTCCCACTACGTGGATATCATGCTTGAAAACAGCGAAATGGACCCCTCAGAATACTATAAACCTTTCACAGCAGACAAGCTGCGTCTGCTCTTTGGATTGGATCCTAATTATTTTTCCAATGAGTATCAAGTTGTCTGGAACGCCGACTATTCTGTCTGTACAGCCAGTATTTATGGAGACATCGCCGTCCGTGCATCCGGCCTCGACCCTTCCGAGAAATACGTCTGCGCGCTTTTCTATACAGACGCTTCCGGAAACGACTCCTATATAATGGAATACGTCACAGAATCCGAATATGATTATCTTACTTTCACCATTTCTTCAAAAGCCGGCAGCTATGAAAACCTTACGCTGATTCTTACGGGAAACGGCGAAACCATCATCCATCCCTTCACCTGCATCGTTCCGAGCGACGCATCCGAGGAGCGCTACGGCGTCGTTTTCGGTGCGGATTACTCTTGGGTAAACGAAACCCATACAGAAAATGTTTTTTCCATTTATGAGGATTACAAGAAAAAGCTTTCCCTTCAGCCCAAATACACGGAAACCGGTGTAATCCGCTACAGCGAAAACAGCATTCTTCCCGAGATCAACGCATACTTCGCCGGTATGAATCTGATCGAAACCGACATTTATCAAACCTTTATCCGCTATGCAAATACGTCCGGTTCGGATTCCTTGCTTCCGTCCTTTGCCATTCTTTCTCCGAACGTGGCTGCCGAACAGGTGGAAAACGATCTGGCCAATCCGGTGCATACCGCCAATTGGGCCGTGCGCGAAGCTTACGCCTTCCAGCAGAACGACGCATTTATGTATACCGAGGAAGATTTCATCGATATTGATCCGCTGAACGCCTTCTTCGAAAATCAATGGGTCGACCTTTGCGCGCTGGAGTTTGCCGCCGGAACCGCAGAGGATTTAACCGGCGCCGTATACAACTGGATGCCCGTCTACTACGACGACGGTCAGGGCGGCTTCCATCAGGACAAGCTGTATCTTTTCGTATACATCTCCTATCCCGGCGCAGACAGCGAATACCTTGCGCCCTTCAACTACTATAATCCCGTTTTCTACGAAGAATACCATACCGTAAAGCTCATGATCACCGACCAGACGCAGGTATACGAGATCATGAACAAGCTCAGAGGTCTGAATACCGCCTTTGAACACATGGTTGACACCACCAGATACGTGCATCTGAAAGAAGGCGCTTCCGGAGAATACGTGAGAAGACTGCAGGTTCGCCTGACCGAGCTTGGCTATCTCACCTCCTCCGTTGACGGCGTATATACGCCGCCCGTTACGGAAGCCGTCAAAGCCTATCAGGCAGATCACGGTCTTGAAGCCACCGGCACGGCAAATGCAGAGCTTCAGAAAATGATCCTCGACCCCACCTATGAAAAGCAGCTGCTTCTTACATGGCTTGAAAATCACAATGAATCGAAGGGAAGTGACAAAGAATGATGAGAAAACTTTTGTCCGTCCTGCTGACCGTATCGCTTATATGTACAATCTTTCCGGCTGCATTCGCCGCGCAAATGAGTGATTCGTTTACACTGAACTATATTGCATCCCTGTTTAACTATAAAGGTGACGAGCTGGTATCCGCCGTTGCAAAGGAATTCGGCAACAGCAACGTTGGAAACATCACCATGTCTCCGGGAGAGATCGTCACAACGCCTGCTTTCCACGCGATTTCCTCAGACGTTTTATCCTATGTGGGAATTAACGTGCTTTCTTCCGATCCGGAAATTGCGGATGGCGCGCTTTCCTATGTCGGCCCGTCTCCGGTCAGCGGCACAGCCAATTCCTTCCTCGGTATGACCATTACCGCAAAAAAGCCCGGAACCTGCATCATCACCATGACCTATGATACCTTTGTAACCAAAGCAGGCGTTAACGATAAACGCGGCAATACCGGCTACGCAAAGGCCTTCAATGTAACCGTCACGGAGGATTCGCTGAAAATGTCGGTTGCGCCGAGCGCAAACGGATTTGTCTGGAGCTATTCCCCCGAATATCTGCGCGCCAAAGAATCCTATCAGCAGCTTTCTCAGGAAATCGGACGGGATGCCGGTCAAAATCTCATTAAAAACAGCGCGACGACCATCGCCACTTCCGCAACCGGCCTTGGCCTTATACTGCTCGGAGGCGCTCTCGGAATCGCAGCAGCTCCCGCCGTGATCGTAGCCGGCGCCGTCCTGACCGCAACCGTCGGCATAGCGACAAACGTCACGCTGGACAGTTATTTCAAAAACACGCCTGATCTTAATGATACGCTCCCCATCTTAACGGATTATTTCAATGCCAATGTGAACATATCCAAGGACACCATCAACAGCTCTATTCAAAGCGCCCCTGCTGATCTTATCCCTGCGGATATCGCCAAAAACATCGGCAGCGCATTCAAAGCTGTTGATGACGTTGGAAAGTTCCCGGGAAGCATGTCGCCCCTTCAGGATATGCTGGACGCCGGTCTTAAAAGCGTGCGGGATCTGCATGATCTGGATAAAATTACGCAGGCGCGCAACAACCCGATTCCCGTCTATTCGCCAAATCCCCTGACCATCAAAATCAGGCTCACGAACAATACGCCCAAAACCTATACGAATGTCAAACTGAACGTTACATCCTCGAATCTTTCTCTTACGTCCGAAAACGGTCCTTTCAATGATTCCAAGGTGATTTCCGTTCCTTCCATAGCGCCCTGGAGCAGTGTTGATGTGGAACTTGATCTTAAAGAAGAAATCAAGGTTTATCCCAAAAAGAACTACGCCCATCCAAACGGACACAATATAAGCGAACCCCTCTACAACGGAAGCGTCACCGTTCATTGTACGTATACCGACAGCGCTTCTCAGGAAACCAAGCAGTGCTCCGGGAATGTCAGCATTCCCGTCTACAGTTACTTAACCGAAGAGGATGCAAAAATCATCGTTGAAGCCGGCTCCGCTTACCCGCAGCTGCGCACAACCTACGTCATGTGTCCCGTTGACGTTGAGGTGCTTGACATAAACGGCGAAGTCGTCGCGCTTCTGACAACCGACGGCGAAAGTCAGGTGATCGGCGACCTTGTCCTGAATGTAAACGGGGACGCAAAATTCATCTCCATGCCTTTGGATCAGGCAGATGATTACAGTCTTCGCATAACCGCCGTTGATTCCGGCGAAATGACTGTGCTCGGCATGGACACGGGCCACACCACAAACTTCGCATCCTATGACGTATCCATTCAGAAAGGCGATTCCTTCGATGTCAGTTTGAACGAAGATCTGCCCGCTGCGCTCTATTCCGTTCTGGGCGAAGAAAAAACCGCCGTTGAACCGACCGCCGTTCTCAACGAAAGCGTAATTCTGGAGGCGCTTGACACAACCGATGCAAGCGAAGGCGCAAAAGCCGATATCGCAGAAGCGCTCGCCCGCGGGCTTGTTCCCCTTCAGGCCGCCGGCGCGTATCAGGATGTTCTCACTTGGGAAGTTTTCTGCTATCTGCTGATCAATTTCTACGAAAAACATCTCGACCTCCTGCCCGGAACCCTTCTGTCCGATTATAAAAAACAGAATCTGATTCCGCAAGGCGCAAACGAAGCCATCTTTACCGCAGCCTCGCTGGGCCTTGTCGATGAAGCGCTCATTGACAAAAGCCTTGACGAAAACGCTGATCATCTGACGCCCACGACAAGCGAAGCTTTCGGCGACCTGCTTTATCTTGCAATTATGGCCGGCGGCTCATTTTTTGTTGATACTTTCCCCGATGACTACGACCTCCCCCTTACGCGCGAACAGGCCATCTGCGCCATTAACCAGATCTGGAACTATGCGCTGGCAGACGCGTATAACAAGGAAAAGGTTCCCGAAATCCTCGAAAGCGCATTGGCTGAAATGCAAAAGATTCGCGTTGAGGAGTTCCCCTATCTTTCATACTATCGCGATGGCGAAACGCAAAAGACCCTCATGCGGAATTTTGCCCTGTATGCGCCGTCCGAGAAGCAGCTGAGCTTTGGATCCGATACGAAAGAAACCTCTTTATCCAACATTTCTGTCCTGATTGAGTACGAAAAGCTAATCGCTGAATACATCATCGAGCCGAATATTCCAAACGCTACGCCCATCGACTATAAAACGCTGAACAAAAACAGTGATTTGACGCTTACGACCTCTTCAATCGGATGGAGCTCTTTTGTCGGAAACGATCTTGCCACCTATCACTATATGCCCCTGTATTATGCGAACAAAGATGGCAGCATATATCAAAACACGGTGTATCTGGCGATCGTAAAGGTACTTCCCTTTGAAGACACAGCAGAAATGCAAAGTCTCAACCTGACAAGCGCCGGACCCAACAGCCTCTACTTTGCCATCATTGCAGACCAGGATGTCGTCGGCGAATTCCTTGCGCAATCCACGCAAAACGCCATGAACGCCTTCCTCGCCCCCGCATTGCCCGCGCTCAAATTAAACGATGAAGGCGACAATGTAAAAGCGCTGCAGACGCTGCTCACCGAAGCCGGATTTATGAACGCAGAGGTCACCGGCGTTTATGACGAAGTAACCGCTGCCGCCGTTCAGGCTTACCAGAAGTCAATCGGCGTTAAAGCAACCGGTACGGCGGATGAAGCAACGCAGCTGATGCTGAACGACTACTTCAGCCCCCATGACGCCGTAATGCTGAATTGGCTTGTAAAACATCTCGCCAAGCTCAGAGGCGATGAGGAGCCCATTGTCAACGTTCACATCACCATGAGCTGCAATGTTCGTCAACAACCCAGCACATCCTCACAGCTTGTCGGTACTGTCAGCGGAAATGACATTGTAACGCTTATCGATATGGACACGGACGGTTGGTGCCACATTCTGCTGCCCGACGGAAGGGAAGGCTACGTGGTATCGTCTGTTTGTGAAATCATCAATTGATCCATTCACCGCAAACCAAAAGCGCGGGAGCCTGTTCGCTCCTGCGCTTTCGTTTTTTAATATTATAATCATCTGCTATATTTTTAGATATTTTTCAAACCAGTTTCCGATCTCCGTGAGACGGCTGATGCGATTCTGCGGTTTGCCGATACGGGAAAGGCCGTGGCTTTCGCCATGGAACAGCGCAAGGCGCGCATCCGTGCCATTCATTTTAAGTGCAGTATACATTTGAATGGCGTCGCTCATCCAGCAGCGGTAATCCTCGTCGGACTGTATAAACAGCGTGGGCGTTTTTGCATTCGGCGCGCACTTCAGCGGAGAGTGCTCCCATACGCGGTCAAAATCCTGCCAAGGATCGGTTTCGAGCTGTGACATATTGTGGTTGTAGCCAATATCCGTGCAGAGCGATTTGGTCAGGTAATTCGAGATTGATCTCTGGGACGCCGCCGCGGCAAAGCGGTCAGTGTGACCGATCATCCAGTTGCACATGAAACCGCCGTAACTGCCGCCGCAAATACCCACGCGGTCCGCATCAATATCCGGATAACGCCTGAGCACCTCATCGGTGAACTCCATAAAATCCTTGAAGTCGATATAGCCCAGCTGTCCGGTAATATTGGCAAAATCCTCTCCTCTGCCATCTGCACCGCGGGGATTTGTGTAGAACACAAAGTATCCCTGATTGGCAAAGCACTGCATCTCATGATGGAATATACCGCCGAAAACCACCTTAGGACCGCCGTGCATTTCGAGAATACCGGGATATTTTCTGCCTTTCTCGTAGCCAACCGGCTTGAGGACAAATCCCTCCAGTTCCACGCCGTCGCTGTTTATAAAAGTAAAATACTCAGGTGTGACGACGGAATGGCTCTGCATATACGCTTCATTAAATCCGGTAATGCGTTTTTCATCGCCCGTGTTCAGATTCAAAGACCACATTTCGCCAACTTCCACGCCACGCATAGCAATCAAAAGCAGCCGGTCGCCAAACAAATCAAAGCAAGTTATCGCGCCGGGCGTGTCGCACACGGTCTGCATATTCCCTTCCGCATCCATGCGCATAAGTCTCGAATTTCCGTAAACCGTCTTTAATAAATACAGCCATCCGTCTGCATAAACCATATTGCTCCCGCCGCCATAGCTTGCATCCGTGCCGACAGTGCTGCCGGGAGCAAAATCGCTAAAGGGCAGTTCGCGCACCTCGCCTAAGGACAGTCCGCAGATGTAAAACCGGGGATTACAGCCCGGGAATTCATAGGTCGTTCCGGTAAAGAACAGACTGTCGTCACCCATAAAGCAGAGACCGCCGATACTCATCTCCTCCTGAGGAACAAGCGTACGGGTCTCGCCGGAATAAATGTCATACAGATACAGACCGGAGCTTCTCGGCTTGACGTCGCGGAAAGCTGTTGCACAATATGCAGCATAACGCTTATCCGCCGAAATGCGGAAACTGTCAACCGTCATATCCGCAGGCGTAATGGGCGTAAGCGTATTCTCCTTTGCGTCAAGAATCGAAAGAACATTACGCTGACCGTTTTTGACGCCCTGACCGTCAAACCAGAACGGAATCTCATCAAAGATATAAAAGTCCTTGCCCTGCACAGCTTCGTTCGGCTTTTCCTCTGGTTTTCCGCCCATAGGCTGCGAAGAAAGCGCCAAGTATTTGTCGCTGCCGATTGGCTTGATGGACGAAACCTTTTCTTCTGTTTCGAAAAAGAATTCAGCCTCTCCGCCGTCAATGCGAATCCTGTACCAGCGTGATCCCTTCTTGTCGGGCTTTTTCTCTCTTGCTGCAGAGAACACCACTGTGGATTCATCCAGCCAGAAAGCGCCTTTCTCGTCACCGCCCGTTGTCAGGTGGCGAAAAGAATCGTCCGCGCAGTTCAGAAGCCATAATTCCGATTTATAGCCGTTTTTCTCTTCATCGGCATGATGCTTCGAAAAAACCGCATGCGCACCGTCCGGAGCAAACACCACGTCCGAAAGGAAGCTGAACCGATAAAGATCGCTGTATTCCACTTTATTCATTTTCGCTTCCTCCGTTTTTCAGATATTTGTCCATCCAGCCAAGAATTTCCTCCATTCGGCGAATACGGTTGCGCGGCTTGCCGGAGCGGGAAAGTTCGTGTGTCTCTCCCTTGAACAAACACAACCGCGCCTCGCAGCCGTGCATTTTCAGCGCGGTGAACATGGAAATTCCCTCAACCATCCAGCAGCGGTAATCGCTGTCCGAGTGTATAAACAGCGTAGGCGTCCGGCATTTGTCCGCATACTTCAGCGGAGAATGCCACCAAAGCTTCTCCACGTTCTCACGGGTAGTCGTCGCCTGATTGTTCGGAGTAAAGGACATGCCGATGTCAGACGTATGTTCAAATGCAATCCAGTTGGAAATGGATCGCTGAGACGCAGCTGCGGCAAAACGATCGGTATGTCCGATGATCCAGTTTGTCATGAAGCCTCCGTAACTGCCGCCGGTAACGCCGACACGCGCCGGATCGATCTGGGGATATTTCTCAAGCACTTTATCGGTGAAATCCATAATGTTCTGATAATCAACCGTACCATATTTTCCATTGATGTCGCCGAATTCGTTGCCCCGGCCGTCGCTGCCGCGGGGATTACAGTAGAATACAAAGTAACCCTGATTGGCCCACACCTGCATCTCGTGGTGGTAGACATCGCTGAAAACGGTGCGGGGCCCGCCGTGGATATGCAAAATGGCGGGATATTTCTCTGCAGGGTTAAAGTCCGCAGGCTTCATCGCCCAGCCGTGTATTTCATATCCGTCGCCGGCTGTAAAGGCGCAGTATTCCGGCTCGGACACACTGTGTTCTTCTGTCCACGATTCATTGAAGAATGTAACCTGTTCGCCGTTCAGATAGAGTTCTGCAAGCTTCCTTCCATACATTCCGCAGACAAGCACATTGCCATCGCTGATATCAAAGCTGTCGCAGGATCCGTCCGGCGTCAGCAAGTCGGATACAGCGCCGTTTCCGTCCACATACCTGAGATAGCTGTTGTCTCCAACCGTGGTCACAAAGTAGAATTTGTCGCCGAGAACCTTCGCTCCCCGACCGCCTCCAAGGCGCGCATCTGATCCAACGGAACCGTTTCCGATGCTCGCCTCATACGCTTTAAGAAACTTCATTCCGCCGCCGTTCAAATCCAGCGTATAGAAATCCATGTACTGCCCTTCGCCGTACTTCGCGCCGTCAGAAGCGGCAACAATCGCGGCATCATCCGTCAAAAACTCCATCGCGCCCGTGCGGATCGTGCCCGGCTCCAATACGCAGCGCATCTTTCCTGTTTCAATGTCGTACAGCCAGATTCCCGGATAGTTCTTCTGATTGCGCACATTTCTCCACTCAATGCCTTTGTACAGGAGTTTTGTGCCTCGCACAACATAATTCATGCATTCAAACCAGGGATCGGTGATCGCTTTAAGCGCTCCGCTAAAACGATCGTACAGATACAGCCTTGAACGTTTTCCGGAAGTAAATCCTGCTCCGTTAAACCAGAACGGCGCCTCATCAATCACTTCGTACGCAGGCGTCTTCAGCATTTCCAGCGCCTTTTTGCGCTCTTCCGGGCTCATTCCATCCAAATCAGGCCTGTTGTTGTCAAAGGATGCAGAGACGATATAGTGTTTTTCATCCACGGGTGTAATTCCTTTTGCGCGAATCGGCAGGCTGAACGCAGGCACAGCTTCGCCGCCGCAGGGAGAAATCTCGTACCAGCTGGTCTGCTCCTCGCCTTCCTCCGCCTTCTTCTTCATAGCCGGATCGCGCATGGCGGAAAACAGCAGCATGCCGTCCTTCGTCCATACATAGCTTTTTCCGTCTCCGCCTGCGGTGAGGCGACGGCTTTGCTTCTTCGCAACATCCAGAATATAAATATCTCCGTTGTATTTGTTGTCTTCCGCAGAAGCCGTCTGCACCACAAAAGCCGCATATTCGCCGTCCGGAGAAAATTCAGGGGCGCTAACATACCTGAAATCCAGAAAATCCTTGATTTCGATCTTTTTCATAGGTTCCTCCATACTGACATTATCGATTTGTAAAATCATAAATTCATTATATCACGGAACATAAGAAAAGAAAAGCATGCTTTTTAGCATAAAAATCGGGCCCTCATCACAATACAAAAGCACAAAAAATGATAAACCATCGCCGGGGATAGCGGTTTCCAAATCCCTTTTTCCTTCTATTATCCGTCTCATAGGATACAATGGATATGCAGGCAGATCATTTTGATCAACCATATACATCGAAGCTTGACTTGCTGCGGGTTATTTGCTATACTCATCGAGCAATAAAAGTAATTCTGCGAGGTGCAGCAATGAAAACAAGAAATCTTGCAACGGCATACGCCATTATTGCGGCAGCATTGTATGCAATCAACGTTCCATTTTCAAAGATGCTATTGGATTATGTTGAGCCTACAATGATGGCCGCACTTTTATATCTGGGCGCAGGCATCGGTATGTTTGTTTACAGCATCATTTCCA
>JAZSFI010000394.1:0-12097 GCA_045532135.1 Clostridia bacterium
CCACGAGGACGACGGGCATTATTATGTGAGAATCAAAAAACAGACCAAAACAAAGTGAAGGAAAATCTCCGTTACTCAGTATTCGCCGTAGGGCGGAGGCTTGTTCCCGCCGAAAACCATGAAAAGAGCGCAAAAACGACGGGAGCAAGCCCCCGTCCTACCGTTTCAAAAAGGATTGCTGTGCTTTTCGCGCGCAATCCTTTTTTCTGTTATGCCAGCTTCTCAATCAGTTCAAGCACATGCTTGAGTTCTTCCGGTTTGATTTTGTCGCACGGAACGCCTTTTCTGATGCAGTCCAGGAAATACTGAATTTCGTCGTCGTAGGCGTTGGTTGTGGGCACATAGCCGTCGCCCGCAATGGACGCTTCATCGCAGGGAGTGGAAACCGTGCCGTCCTGTTCGTACACGGTCAGTTTTCCGTCCTTGTATTCAAGAAGCGCATGTTCGAACTGGAAGCGGAATGCGCACTGGAACACATAATCGCAGTCATACCACGCAGCTTCCGCAGCGATGAAGAAACCGGGATACTGATAAATGGCCTCGAAATAATCCTGCTTCTCGTTTTTTGCGCGAAAACGCTGCATATTCTCCGGATTTCCGAATGCATAGACAATAAAATCAAGATCGTGGATATGAAGATCAAACGGCACAAGTCCGCTTCTTTCAGGATCGCGCATCCAGTCGTCCCAGCTGAAAATGGGCGTTCTGCCCATGCGCGTCATACGGCCGGACATCAGTTTTCCAAACTTTTCGGTTTCATACGCCTCTTTCAGATACAGATATTCCTTCCAAAATCGTACCACATGCGCGATCATCACGTTTTTTCCGTTTTTCTTTGCCGCATTGTACACGCGGTCGATGTCTTCAATCCTGAGAGAAACCGGTTTTTCACAAAGGACATGCTTACCCGTTTCAAGCGCTTTCACGGCATAATCCGCATGCAGATACGTGGGCAGGCAGATGTCCAGAATGTCGAATTCCTCATTGGATGCCATATCCTCGTAGGAATAATACGCCTTCGCGCGCATATCTTCCGCCGCTTTGTCCGCGTTTTCCTTTCGGATATCGCAAACAGCTACAACTTCAACATCCTTGATTTTCTTCCAGCACTCACGGTGTGTTCCGCTGATGCCGCCCATACCAATCATTGCAACCTTCATCTTTTTTCTCCTTCGCAGAATTCTTTTTTCCATTATAACGGAGACGGAAAAAATTGGCAAGCTTTTCTATCGTATGTTTTTTGCCACAATTATTTATCGTATTTCAATAAATAATTATTGACAAACAGAATAATTGGTTGTATAATGAAGCAGCAAACAGATATAAAGTTATCCCCTGGTATTTCACTTACAGCAAACAGGAGGGAATTTCATGGAACAGAAAACCTTATCCACGTGGATCACTTTTGCACTTTTAGTCGTGGCG
This sequence comes from Clostridia bacterium, assembly GCA_045532135.1. Classification (GTDB taxonomy): domain Bacteria; phylum Bacillota; class Clostridia; order Christensenellales; family Aristaeellaceae; genus SFHK01. Next base: position 1,426 of record JAZSFI010000394.1, read on the forward strand.
TTCGTCGGTTCATTCATTTTCTTTATCATCCTGCCGATGTATGGAATTTCGCTTCGCACGCTTTATCCGGAATTCTCAAATCGTTTCTGGCCTTGGTTGATATTTTTGTGGCTGTTCACCGTTCCGTGTTATGCAGCGATTGTCATAGGTCTTAAAATTTCAAGACGCATCGGTCTTGATCAATCGTTTTCTATGGAAAACGCCAAATCACTGAAAACCATATCGTATCTCGCGGCAGGCGACACGGTGTTTTTTATCCTCGGGAACGGTTCGCTTCTTTTTATGAACATGAGCCATCCGGGCGTCGCGCTGGCTTCCTTGATCATTTCCTTCATCGGCTTTGCCGTTACGATTGCCGCCGCCGCGCTTTCGCATTTGGTCAAAAAAGCCGCAATCATGAAGGAAGAAAACGATTTTACGATTTAGGAGGCAGGCATGAAAAGCGAAATTGTTTTCAATATCGACGTCATGCTCGCCAAGCGCAAAATGAGCCTGACCGAACTTTCCGAGAAGGTGGGCATCACGCTTGCCAATATGTCGATTCTCAAAACCGGAAAAGCCAAAGCAGTCAAAATTTCTACGCTTCTGAAGCTCTGTGAAATTCTGGACTGCGAAGTAGGGGACCTGCTGGAGTATCGCAGGGGCGACGAAGAATGATTGACACATCTTCGCAACAAGCGTATAATTTAACCAATCCCAAATAAATATTATGAGGTGAATATTATGCATGTAAATACGCCGCCGCTTGGATGGAATACATGGAACACCTTTGGCGCAAATATCAACGAACAGCTGATTATGGAATCCGCCGACGCGATGATTGATTCCGGACTTCGCGACGCAGGCTATGAGTATCTGGTTATTGATGATATCTGGCATTTAAAAGAGCGCGGAAAAGACGGTCGCATGGTGCCCGATCCCGAGAAATTCCCGCACGGCATGAAATATGTGGCCGATTATGTGCATTCGAAAGGCCTGAAATTCGGCATGTATTCCTGCGCGGGCTATATGACGTGCGCAGGCTATCCGGCGAGCTATGATTATGAGTGGCTGGACGCTCAGACCTTTGCCGAGTGGGGCGTGGACTTTTTAAAGTACGACTTCTGCTTCCATCCGATGACCGTGCGCCCGGACACGCTTTACAAGCGCATGGGGCTGGCGCTGGCCAACTGCGGACGCGATATCCTTTTCTCTGCGTGCAGCTGGGGCAGCGAGAATTCAAAAATGTGGATCAAGGAAACCGGCGCGGACATGTGGAGATCCACCGGCGACATCCAAGACAGCTGGGAATCCATCAAAGGTCTTGCCAAGGATCAGTTAAGATATCAGGAATACAACGGCAAGGGCTGCTTTAACGACATGGATATGCTCGTTGTCGGCATGAACGGCAAAGGAAACGTCGGCCTCAAAGGATGCACAAAGGATGAATACATTACTCATTTTTCTCTGTGGGCGCTTTTGAATTCTCCGCTTATGATCGGCTGCGACATAAGAAATATGGATGATGACACCAAAGAGATTCTTTTAAACAAGGAAGTTCTCAAAATCAATCAGGATCCCAAGGGCTGTCAGCCGTTCTTCGCCAACAACAACATGTGGAAGGTGAACGAATCGAGAAAAAGCGACGTAGAGCCGCATTTCATGAACTATCCCTTGGACGTTCCGATCATCGCAAAATATTTGGACAACGGAGACATCGCGCTTGGCATCTTCAACTTCATGGACACCGCCGCAAACCGCTGGCATATGACGCTCACCTGCGACAACCTCGGCCTTCCGCGCAATTGCGAAAAGACATTTGAGTGCGTGGACGTTTGGACGGGCGAAGTCGTAAAGGCCTTTAACGATACTCTGAGCCTTGACTATATCGCGCCGCACGCCTGCCGCCTGTTCCGCGTGAAGATTGTGGACAAAAAATAATGGCGGACTGCAAAGAATGCGGACGAACGCTCACGGCGGATGAAATCGGCCTTACGCAAAAGCTGATCAATCGTGGCGCAACGGAATGGATGTGCATAACCTGCTTATCCAGGTTTTATTCGTGCGAGGAAGAACTTCTTTTGAAGAAAATTGAAGAATTCCGCGCACTGGGTTGTATGCTGTTTTCAAAAAAGAAATAATTTGGCGCGGGCGAACACATTGATCGCCCGCGCTTTTTGGGAAAACGCAGTTGTTTCCATTAAAATGAAACAGCAAAAAACGGCGGAGGATATCTGCGGAATTCGCATATCAAAGGCCGCCAATATAAAAAAGGAACGTGAATGCATGAACAATATTCGTCCCGCAGAAACAGGCGACATTAGCCGTCTTTCGGAAATTGAGGTATTTAATTACAGGCTCAATTTCTATCCCATCTTTCAAAACGATGATTTTTACTTTCGGGAATATACGACAGACGCGCTTTCAAAGATGTACAGGGAGAATCCCCGGATGCTGAAAGACACGTATGTGTATTTCGACGGATGCGTAAAGGGCTTTATCCGCACAGAAAACAGAGAAATCAAAAAGTTGTTCGTCGAGCCGGTTTTGCAGAATAAGGGAATCGGCGCGCGGCTTCTGACGTTCGCGGTCGAGGAGAAAAACGCGCATTTTCTCTGGGCGCTTGAAAAAAATACCCGCGCCATTGAATTTTATTTGCGGCACGGATTTAAAAAGACGGGCGAGAAAAAACCGGAAGACGACACGGACGAATTTCTCATTTGCCTCGAAAGGAGAAAAAGCCATGTTTGTTTCGCATGAAAATATCACCATCCGAAATGCGGAAAAATCCGACTGTCCCCAGCTTGCCGCTTGGTGGAACGACGGAAACGTCATGGCGCATGCGGGATTTCCCATGGGACTTCATACAACGGCAGAAAAAATCGCCGAAAGCATTTCAACTGATACCGACGATACGCGCCGCCGGCTGATTCTGGAATATGAAAACGCGCCCATCGGCGAAATGAGCTTTCGGAATATCGGAAGCGGAGAAGTTGAAATCGGCGTCAAAATCTGTAAACCCTCTTATCAGGAGAGAGGCATCGGCCGAAAGGCTCTGAGTCTTCTGATCCAGTCGCTGTTTGACATGGGATATACGAAAATTGTCATTGACACCAACCTCAATAACACGCGCGCTCAGCATGTGTACGAGCTGCTTGGCTTTCAGAAAACAGGTGTGCGCGTCGATTCATGGCGCGATCAGATGGGTTTTCTTCAATCCGCCGTGGATTATGCGCTGACAAAAGAGGATTTTCACACTTTTCTGTAAAAAACGGGGCGGATTTCCGTCCCATGTTTTTCGGAAACGCTTTTCAAAATCAGATCAGCAGGCAGGATATAATGACACTATCGAAAGCGCCGAAAAACATGGTTCTTGTTTATTGACAACCGCGACTTTTTGTGATATGATTTAGCCCTGTTTCGTTAAGAACCATAAGGACCGACCTCAATTCCGCCGATTGCTGAAGGAGGGCGTTTTTTATGACAAACGTAACTGTATTCCCGGTAATCGATCTGCCCGCTACCGGCCGGAAGATCGAAAAAAGCCGCAAGGCTGCCGGTCTGTCGGTAAAGGATGTTCAGGCCTATTTCGGGTTTGAATATCCGCAGGCGGTCTACAAGTGGCAGCACGGAGAATGTCTGCCCTCGGTAGACAACCTGCTGGCGCTCTCGAGGCTCCTCGGGACGCCGATGGAAGACCTCCTTGTCTATGAAGACCAGGAGGTTCCATATTTTTGGCCGAAAGGCTTTTTTTGTTTTTTGGCATAAAAAAAGCACCCGTCACCACCGGATGCGCGATTTTTTCGTCGGCACTTTTATGTGTGTTTGGTTGTCATCAGGCATGAATGACCTCATAGCGTTTTCCGTTCAGAACGCGCAGCATGTGGCTCATGGGGGTTACGTTTCCGCTGAACTTCTCTTTCAAGGCTTTGACGCTTGCGCCGCTGGTCAGGGCTGCGCCCATTGTGTGCGCCTGAACAGGCGTTTGCATCTGCCAGCTGTTGACGTTGTGAAACACAACGGCAGGCAAATGGTATCCGGCGTCTTCAAACTTTCGGCGCGCATTTTCAAAGATGGTCTTATTCGGCCTTTCAATGGCCTGATTGAATTCCATATCCGAGAAAATGTACAGAACCTCGGGAAGTTCCTCCTGAGGCGCTTTGGCTTTGACGGCCGAAACCAGAATCAGGTCGAACACCTTTTCAAGGTCGGTGCTTCCGCCCCAGGGCGCGCATCTCAGATACCGTAATTTGTCCGAAAGCGTTTTGCCCTTGATCTCCATAAGCGTTGGGATCGTGTTAAAGGTGATGAACATGTTGTGAAACAGTCCCTTGCACCTTTCGGCACAATAGATGCCCATCGCCTGTGAAATCAGCGCGGGGGTAACGGCATCGTTGCTTTCCCAATACATGGAACCGGAGGTGTCGATTACGCTTAAAGCGTTCGCGCTTCCGACTTCAAAAGGCATGCTGTTCCAAAGCGATTCGAGCGTTTTTTCGCCCTTTACGCCGTTACAATTCTTCATTCCCTTAAAATACGGGCGCAGAATTTCGTAGGGGAACAAGGTATCGGCATGCATCTTGCTTGAATGATTCTGAACATCCTGAAGATACTGTGAATATCTTCTGCCGTCCTGCTTTTCAAAAGCAGCCCGATACTTGAGCATGGCGCCTGCGGGCACCGCTTCATAGTTGATCTTCCCCGGCTGCTTCTTTGTCAGATACCTTTCGGTCAGACAAATGCTGGCGCGAAGATCGGTAAGCATTAAGCGGTAACTCTTTTCGTCCATGTCAAGGGCTTTTGCCATGCGTCTTCCCATCGCGCAGGTTTTTTTGCTCGAAGTGTTGACGGAGGGCAGCCATTTTGCAAGAAGCGAAATGGGCGCGTCCTTCCGGCCCTGTCTGCGCCGTCCAAGGTTTTCAAGATCCTTATCCAGCTGCTTACGGATAATGAGAACCGCATCCTTTTCGCAGGATGTTCCGAAAAGACACATCATGTCATCCCAGCGGCCGTATTCAGCAATGTAACGAATGTTTTTCTTCGCAGATTCAGGCCATACCTTTGCGACATGCCTGAGAAGCGTTCTGAACATCTGTCTTTCGCCCATGCCCTGACGGATGTCTCTCAAATAGAACAAAAGCTTCATAGCAAGATCGGGCGTTTCGATGTAGGCCTTTTCAAAAAGCCTGATCTGGTTCTGCTTGCGGCGATACCGCATACCGCCGGAAACCGCGAAAAAGTCCAGACACGCATCCCCCGAAGTCGCATGCGTCACGGCTCCGTTTAACGTAGAGGTCAGATTGAACTCGGTTTTCATCTGCTCTTTAAGGCTCATATTTTTTCTCCTTTCCTCAAAAGCTGACGGCATCTCAGTCGCCGCGAAGCACAGCTTTCTTCTCAATCTGACCCTTTGTCCCGGGGATTCAGGCAAAAAAGGATCAAAAAAACGCGCAATGATCCCAAGCGCGAATTCTTTGGCAAGCAGTCGGATCTTCTTCCTTCATGCCATAAGAAGAAGCCGGAAACGCATCGCGAGTTTCACGCCATGCACTCCGTTTCCGCTGCCTGCGGAGAGCCTTTATCGCTCCCGCATCCTGTCAGATATTAAAGTTCACTGTTCTTCCCCGTTTCGGGAAAAATAATGGCAGCCGTTTCCGTTTGGCTCTCCATCCAATGTTTTATCAAAATCCGGTTTGGGTTCTGCCCGACCCGATGAAGCCCCGTTCCGTTGCTTACATGAGGCCGCCCGATTTCTCTGTCCGACTGGAGTTTTGCGCCGCACTTCACATCCGCTGTGATCCGGATGCAATGAAACAACCAACTGAAACACAGAACTTTGTTACTCGACGCGAAATGAAATCATTTAAGATCTTTCTTATGCGTCAGAGACCCAATGGAACTCAAACCTCCTTGAGGAACGGTTCGGTCGATGGTAAATGCCAACTTCACAGAAATGATTTTTCTGCCGTTTGCCTCATCAATGGGATTCTCTCTGCTGTATGCGTCAATTCTGTTAAACGGTGCTGATTGTTCCGAAGTCTGTCGTCTGCCGCGACTTCTTCGCCGTGGGGTTGTTCCCCTGACGATGGATAAATGATAACACAGGAAACGGGAATTGTCATTAAACCCGTAGTTTAAAATGAATTCTTTTTTCAAATGCCAAAAACACAAAATCCCAGCCATTCGGCCGGGATTTTTGCTTGCGGTTGTAGTGTTTTTTGTCCGGGGCTTTGCGGGTAACCGGAGAGATACCCCAGACGGCGCGCTGCTTTGCGTCCATTTTTTTTCGCGCCTTTTTGTTCATCTTCTCCCGGGAAATGAATTTGTCCATGTGAGGCGTCCTCCTTTTTTCGCATAAGGTGAAAAAAGGATATCACATCAAAGCTTAGTCGTCATTAAACCTGTGGTTTAAAGGGTTTTTCATTTTTTTCCATCCGTCAAAATTTGGGATTTGACAAATCCCTCTGAAGAATGGAGCCCTTTTGGAAAGCTGTTTTTCTTACGCCTTTATACCCTCAGCGCATAATCCTTTATAACTCTTTCAAAGCCTTCCGTTGTGGTGTCAAAATACACGCCCGCCCGATTGAGCTTTTCAAATGACATCCAGAGGTTTCCGGGGGCGTTTGTTTTTCTGACGAGCGATTCCGCTTTGTGTTCAAGACCGAGAGCTTTAAAGAAATACAGCGTGGTTTCGTACATGTTTCGGTCGTTTGCGCTTCCGTAGTTGTATGCGCCGCCGGGCGCATACAGCATTTTTTCGAGGTTTTGCGCCACCTGGCGCACATAGGTTACGGCGCGATGCTGATGGTCGGATGCATCCATGGGGATACCTGTTTCGGCGGCTTTCAGTGCGATGGTCAGAAAGTTTGCGCGGTTTTTATGGTTGTACAGGGGCATGTCGTACATCCATGTGGCGCGAAGATGCACGCAGTCGGGATTTTTGTCGAGCGTGCGCTTTTCGGACAAAAGCTTGTGGCGGGCGTAGGTGTTTTTCGGCTCAGGAAGCTCGATTTCGTCCGAATACGGACCTTCCTCCGTCATGCCGGTATATACCTGATCGGAGGAGAACATGAGGATTTTGATCTTTTCCTCCATTGCCGCCTTGCTGAGCGCGTCCGGCAAAACGACGTTTGCAAGATAGGACGCGTCCGGATTCTTTTCGCATTCGCCGATATCCGAAATGGCGGCGGTATGAATGATGGCGGAGGGCTGAACGCGCCTGACAAACTCAATTACGCCTTTTTCCGGATCCGTTGCGCGCAGAATTTCGCTTGGAAACGCGATTGCGCCTTTAAAATGCGCCATAACGCGCGCGCCGACAAAGCCTTTTGCGCCGGTTACAAGGATTTTTTCCGTTCTGTCCATGTGAATTGACCTCCCGTTAAGACAATTACAGTCTTTCAATCGGAAACAGCATGTAGTACTTTCCGGTTCTGACATCGGTGAAATCGTGCACGGCGCCTTTTAAAGCGAAGCCGTTTTCATTTATATAGGAAAGCATCTTCGCAAAAAGGTTTTCCTCATTTTCTGCTTTCAGATAGACAAAGCCGGGAACGGTCCACTTTGTCCAGCCGGCAGGCGCGTCCGCCGGATCCATAACCTCCGCGCCCGCGAGATATTTTCCTTCAGAAAATCCGTTTTCCCACGGCTTATACGAATGCGAAAAATCCGTCATGATTCCCCATACGCCTACGGGCGCGCCGGTTTCGTCGGTTTTGACGAGATGGGCGATTTCGCCGAAATTTGTGTTGGCATCTTCCCACAGCCTTTGGATAAAGCCGGTTCCGTCCTTGGTCGAGCCTTCTTTTCCGATCACCGAAAAGGCGGGCTTTTCGAAAGAATCAATCTTCATAATAAATCACCTTTTCATAAACATTGTCGGTGTCGCCCGCGTAGGATACGAGCGTATCGATCTTTTTATAGCCAAACCGTTCGTAAAAGTCTGACATGTCGCTTGGAATATAGGCGCGGTTAAAGCCCAAGTGGACAAGATACTCCTCCGCTTTTTCGATGAGCTTTCCTGAGATGCCGCGTCTTCTTTGGGATTCGTCCACGAATATCGAGCTGATCCATGGGCTGTAGCGGTTTTCGGGATAGTAATCCGTTTTCATGACGGTGGCAAAACCGACAATGCGGTCGTTTTTGACAGCGGCAAACGCGCATTCCCAGTCGGTAAACGCGTTCTCCCTGAGCATTTTTGCAAGATGCGCTCCCGCAATCCACGGGCAGCTTTCGGCATAGGAGGCGAGGTTTTCATAAACTTCCGTGCCTTTTTCTGCGCGGACGATCTGCACATCCGCGTCCAGAAGAAAGTGTTTTGAAAGCGCAGAAAGCGTCTGCACCCTTGTGTCGCCGTCCGATTCTTTGCGAAGAAGAGTGAAAAATCCGCTGTTTTGATATTTTTCAAAATGCGCGCGGCTGTTTACGCGCGCGATGCAGTTTCTGAAATTCTGAAATGCTTCTTCGGCGTTCGGCATATTTCGGATGGTTCTTAAAATCATGTTCTTTTCGGGATCCATGCGGTCGAAAAAGCGATCGACCGACAGGCTTTCCTCTGAAAGCATGAATGCAACGCGGTTGTAGGAGGAAACGCGCCGGAGCGTTTCGGGCGAAAGATTTGTGTCCACGATGACTTTTTTGTCTTTGCAGACCGAGATGAGGTGCGAAATTTCAAATTCGCTGACTTCCTTTGAAACGCCTTCCATCCATCTTTCAAATTCCTCCGGCGGACGCATCACGTATTCCTCAAAACCCTTCATCCTCAGAAAATACGTGAAATCCTTCTGTTTATCCGGCCGCGCGACGGATAAAAAACGGTTGGTTTCGTAGTTTTCCTCCATGTGGAGCATCGAATATTTTTCCGAAAGCAGTTTGCACATGGTGGATTTTCCGGCATAGGCCGTGCCGTTTATGAAATAGCAGTTTTTAAGGTAATGCTTTAAAATGTGATCGTCAATTTTCATCACGTTCTTCCTTTCCGAACCCGTTGAACCACGCGCGCTCGTGGAACGGCTTTTTCCTTGGCGGTCTCACTTCTTCTGCGGGAACGCCGACGGGCAAAAAGCACACGAGCTCATATTCGTCCGGAACGCCCAAAACCTTCGCCATTTTGTCGCCGATCCGGTCAGTGTCCGTGATATGCCCTTCGTACCAGCAGCTTTGATAGCCCAAATCGGTGATGGCGAGAAGCATGTTTTCAATCGCCGCCGAGTAGTCGTGGATATGAAAACAGCGGTCGCGATAGGCGATGATTTTTCTTGTAAGCACGCAGATGGCGGCAGGCGCGGTTTCGCCGACGGGCGGATCGATCACGGCATGCAGACGGGACAAAACCTCGGGATCGTCGACGGCGATCAGGCTGGTTGTCTGCTTGTTGCATCCGCTGGGCGCGTTCAAACCTGCTTCAAGGATCAGTTTAAGATGTTCTCTGCCAACGGGCGTATCTTTGAATTTTCCGCGATAGGAATGTCTTTTGGATATGGCTTCAAGAGTATTCATGCTGATTGTCTCCCTTTTATGCTTTTATACAATAATACCATGTCGGCGGCCTGTTTTCAATAGCGGGCGGCGATAGGGATTTTATGAAGACTTGAATTAATCAAAACTCCAAATTGGCAAAAAATCTGGTTTTACTGCGCTTTTTCCGCGCGAAATTTGGCGAAAAATGCATTTTCCCTTGACATAATTATGCATAGAGTAGTATAATACCGCCATGTGAAAACCGATCTTCTTTGAGGAAGACGGGTTTTATTTTTGATTCTTAGGGGGAATACACATGAAAAAGAACTGGTACACTTCCCGCATTACGCTGTGGATTTTCATCGGCCTTGCCGCAGGTATCGGCTTTGGCTTTCTGGGCATGTTCCAGAAGGGCTTCTTCGAGGCCGTAAAACCCGCGCTTGATCTTGTTTACACCCTTTACATCAATGCGCTTCGCATGATGATCTTCCCGCTTGTTTTTGCCTCCATCGTCATGGGCATTCAGGGCATCGGCTCTGTCGGAAAGACCGGCAAGGTCGGCGGACAGACCCTGCTTTACTACTGCGGAACCACGCTGCTTGCGTCTCTTCTTGGCCTTTTCCTTCCGAAAATGCTGGGTCTTGGAAACGGCTTCTCCTTCACGGAAAACGCGGCCAACCCCTACGGCGCGGTAGAATTCAAGAGCCTTCTTGATACCGTCAAGAACCTGATTCCCGCAAACCCCATCGCCTCTTTTGCCAACGGCGACATGCTGCAGATTCTGGTGTTCGCCATCATCATCGGCGTTGTTTGCCTGATGATCAAGGAAAAGGCCGATCCATTTGTGAAGGTTGTTGATTCCGTCAACGAAATCTCCATGAAGATCATTTCCTTCATCATGTACTTTACCCCCATCGGCGTATTCTCCTCCATCGCCATCGTTATCCAGTCCAACGGCATCGACAGCATTCTCGCGCTGGGCGGCGCGCTGTTGGCTCTGTACATCACTTACATTCTCTATGTTATCATCGTTTACGGCGGTCTGGTAAAATTCGTCGGCAAGGTTTCCGTCAAGGAATTCTTCAAGAAGGTTATGCCCGCCGCGATGAACGCGTTCGGCACCTGCTCTTCCTCCGCGACCATCCCGCTTTCCAAGAAGGCGGCTGACGATCTGGGCGTGCCGAATGAGGTATCCTCTCTGGCCATCCCGCTGGGCGCCACCATCAACATGGAC
>JAZSFI010000386.1:0-2113 GCA_045532135.1 Clostridia bacterium
TGATCACATTTCTTCTCAGGACTTTCGTTATCTTAATGATCTTTCAAGAAGCATATGGAAGTATTTTGAGAAATATGTTCCCATCAACGGTAACGGCCTTCCGCCGGATAATGTTCAGCTGGATCCCGCAATCGGCGAACAGAAAAGAACCTCTCCGACCAATATCGGAATGTACATCCTTTCTGTGATCGGCGCATGTATACTCGGATTGATTGAGAAAAGTGAAGCTATTATAAGGCTCAGAGCCACTGCGGAATCACTTGGGAAGCTGGAAACGTATAAAGGTCTTTTCTTTAACTGGTACGATGCAGAAACATTGAATTCGATTTTCCCAAGATATATTTCAAGCGTTGATCTTGGAAATCTCGCAGCCGCGTTTGTAACCGCCAGAAACTTTTTGCTGCCGGATGATTCAAATCTCTCTCAAACCTATCAAACGCTGATCGACAGTATGGATCTTTCTTTTCTCTATAACGAAAAACGCAAATTGTTTCGGATCGGATATGACGCGGAAAGCGGACGCATGAGCGCTTCGCATTATGACCTTTTTGCTTCGGAAGCGAGAATCCTTTCCTATGTTTCAATGGCCGAAAAAGGAATTGAGCTTGCACATTGGATGCATCTGGCGCGGCCTTTCGGAATACACGCAAAAAAACCTGTCGTTCTTTCGTGGAGCGGAACCATGTTTGAATATATGATGCCAAGCCTTTTGCTTTCATCAACGCACGCAAGTCTTATCAGAAATACTGAAAAAGCCGTAATTGAAAAACAGATGAAAAGCGGGAAAGAAGGGATCTGGGGAATATCCGAATCAGGTTATGCAGCCTTTGACCGGGATCTCAACTATCAGTATCAGGCTTTCGGCATTTCCGATCTCGCGCTGTCAGGTGATGCAAGCGAAGAAGTCTTTTCTCCGTATTCTGTAATCCTTTCCTTGGAGCATTCACGCGAAAGCGGCATTGAATGCCTTACGAATATGCAGGATATGGGATTGAGAGGGGATTTGGGATTTTATGAAGCCATTGACATGACGAAGGATGACCGCAATCAGATTGTATACAGCTATATGACCCATCATCAGGGAATGAGTTTTATCGCTTTAACCAATCTTTTGACGGGAAACTCGATAAGGAAATTATTTCTTTCTCATCCCAAAGAGGCGCAATTAAAGCCGCTTTTGTCTGAAAAGCCGTTTTTCCTTCCGCTTCACAAAATTATCTTTCAAAACAAAGCGGAAAGCGTATATAAAGATATGCATGAAAGCCGGATTCAAAAAAGAGGCGAATTTGCGCGCGCTGGGCATATGGGATTACGCGAAGGCCACCTTCTGTTTGCAGGGAGCGGATGCGCGTATTTTGAGCCAAACGGCCGGTGTTTCTATAAAACAGATGACATTTTCGCCAATTTTTGGACATCGGAAGCAGATCGGCTTTCGGACACGCTTCTTCCAAAGATTTCAGACGGAACACATGCGCTTGAAATCCGGAAGTCTTATTTTGATCCGGGCTTTACCAGATACGAACTTGAAAGCAGAAAAATCGAAGCTTCTGTCTTTTTTACGTTGAATCCTGAAAACGGTCATCTTCTCATGAAAGTAAGCGCACGATCAAAATCTTCTCAAAGCGAGCCTCTTATTGTCGATCACAGATTCAGAATCGCACTGTCAGATGAAGAAAGCATGCATGCGCATCCCGTATTTTCGGATCTTTTCATAAAAGATACGCGCATCAATGATTACGGATGGATCTACGCAAGAAAGAATCGGGAAACGTTAAAAGAAGACCGTTTTCTTGTTCATTTGTCTGACGGCAAGGTAACAAACGAGAAAGATTCAAAAAACTTTTATGCAAAGCATGCGCAGATTATCAGAGATATTGTGCTTGCTCCTTTTGAAAAACAGGATTTCTATTATGAAATCGGGCTGGAAAACAGTCGCATAAGCGATTATCCGCTTCCGGACAAATGTGTGTTTGACCGAAGTGAAATTCTTTTGCGCGGACAAATGAATGCGCACATTCAGTTTTGCGCGCTTCATGCAGCTGAATACAGAAATACAGACAGAGCCAGTGCAAATCTCTTTTCTGTAAAAGCCAAAGCCGGCAATGAAAAAATC
>JAZSFI010000443.1:0-3166 GCA_045532135.1 Clostridia bacterium
AGTCTTGGCTGCAGCGTCGTAACGGATGGCACCGGTACGAATAGCGCACTGCGTATTAATACCGGGTGCGGATACAAATGTATGGAGCATGGGGTGGGCGGTTGTAATTTCTAAACCAATTGTACGGTGATGTAAAAGTGCACAAAGGGGCTCTAAAACCAGATAATCATCTTCGCGATCTACAATATCGCTGTACGTATCCAACAAATCGGACATCATCTTGCCGGAGGTAATCAGCTCAATCTTGTTGGCTTCGGGTTTGATGGTAGACGGAAATGCGTAGGTGCCACCACCAACAGCCGCATCGTTATAGGGGTTGATAAGAGGGAGCTCTGCATACTTAGCATCAAAGTCCATGACGCTCACATTGATATCTTCGCGGCATACGGGAATGGGCTTGGGGTCAACGAAAACAATGTGCTCAACCTGCTCGGTAAAGTTGGAAGCATTCATAGCGACAATCTGATATGTTGCCTTAGAAGATTCTGCAACTTCCTTGCCATAATCATAGGGGTTGCCGCCCATGCGCAAAAGAGCAAATGCATTGTTCGTTTGCTTTAACAGAACATACATAGTATCTTGCTCTGCAGAATACACAATCTTATCTACAGCGGTAACCATTTGAGCGTTGTATTCAGGGCTTGCCAAGAAGAAATATCGATTGTCAGCTGACGCAGGCAACTCATAATACCAGTAGTACGAATATTTGAAGCCATTTTCGTCTAACGAACATTCAATCTCTTCGATACGACCAACGTCTCCGTACTGCTGTACAAGGCTCTGGAATTCATCATTTGTGGTAAATTCGGTAATCGAAGGAGCCGCAGGGACCTTAGAAGACATCATGGAGGAAAATTCTATCTCGACGCTTTCCGTAATGTCAGTGAGGGTTTCATATGCCTTATTGTAGGGCATTTGTGCGGCGGGCTCTGTCGGAGCATCAGGAAGGACGATAGCCTCGGAGGTATCGCCTGCGGGACCCTTGCCGTCCTCGGAATCCTCGGCGATGGGGGAAGAGATGGCGGGTTCGTTATCGTCGCCGGAAGACTTGTCATCGTTGCCCATGAGGAGAACGCCGCCTACGACGGAGCCTATAACCACCGCCGCGGCGATGGCGCCCACCACCAGCTTGGAGATCAGCGCACTGCCGATGCCCTTTGCGGCGGCTGCAGCCACGGTGGTAGCGGTACTGCCTGCCGCACTTGCGGCTGCTGTGGTAGCCGCGCTGCCTGCTGCGCTTGCGGCTTCGGAAGCCACGGCGGTAGCCACCTGGGCGGATTGTGCCGCAGCCACGGGCTGGAAGGACAGCGCCCCGCCGGAAACCACGGGAATGCCGGGCAGAGCGGGCATTTGTGCGGCGCCCTGACGGAACAGATGGAGCAACAGCAGAGGCAGGGGCAGGATGCTGTGGAGCTTGAGTCCGGTGCGCTTCTCGTATTCTTCCACCTTATTCTTGATGGCTTTTCTGCCGTAGTTCAAACGGCTCTTCACGGTGCCCTCGGTGGTGTCCTGAATTTCGGCGATCTCTCTCACCGAAAGCTGTTCATAATAATACAGCATAAGTGCGGAACGCTGATCATCCGGCAGGGAGTTCAAAAGATTCAGAATGGTAGCCCGGAACTCCTTGTTTTCATAAACCTCCTCGGGCATGGTGGAGGAATCCTCGTCTCCCACACGGTCGAAGATGGTAAAGCCGTCTTCGTCCTCTTCTGCCTGCACCTCCATCTTGTTCTTCTGATACCGAACACAATGGTGGTAGATGATCTTGTGTGCCCAAGTGAAGAAAGCCTCCGGGGCGCGCAGCTTCTTAATGGTGGAGAAAATCTCCAAACAGCTATTCTGGGTCACTTCCCACGCCTTTTCCTCGTCGCCGCAGGATTTCAGCGCGAAGTAGTGAAATCCTTCATAGCACTCGTTCATCAGCTCGTTCATTGCTTTACTGTCTCCCTGCTGGGCTTTGGTGACCAGGGATACCAAACGTTCCTGTTCAATCATTGTTATGCTCTCCTTTATGTTCATAGTTGTCGGCGCAGACTGCGCTTTGATTTTGAAGTGTGTGTTGAAGTGTTTCTTTTTTCTCTTTGGAAAGGCGATTCTTTTTGCGGTCCACGGCGAAGAGGAATGCCAACAGCCCCGCCAGTCTGTCTCTGATCTGTGCCATAGCGATCACATCCATTCAACCGGAACGGCAATCCGAGGAGTGCCTTGTGGGGACGTGGCGTTTGCGGCTTGAAAAGTGTTTCATTTGTTGCGATCTCCTTTTGCTTGTTTTTTAGGTTCTACTAATAAGGGGCAGGAAATCGGCTTTTGGTTTTAAAAGATTTGAAAAATAAAAAAGTTTTTCAAAAAAAGAAAAACGCTTTCCTGATCATTATAGGTCGTTTGTCGAAGTTTGTCAAGCCTTTTGAAAGAAAACACAAGCTATACTTAAATTTTTAAAAGCCGGGTTTCCCTTTTCCCGCCCTTGACAACCATGGGGGCTACCATAAAGTCAATCAAGAATGACCGGAAAATGGATCCGTCCGGTACATTTTCCGGGCATTCGCTTTTTTATATCCTTCGCATATTTCTTATTTCCGTAGGCTTTTTGTCAAACACGTCGTGACAGACCTGATTGAAGGAACGGATGCTTTTGAAACCGCATTCAAAAGCGATGCGGGAAATGGGAAGGTCGGTATCCTGCAGCATGGCGAACGCCTGGTGGATACGGTAAAAGTTAAGCATTTTTTTGAAATTCATATGCATATGCCTGTTGAAGGTGCGGGAGAGATATTGATAATTATATCCCTTTTCCGCGGCGATTTCTTTCAGCGAAATGTTGTTTTGGAAGTTTTCTGCTATATAAAGAGCCACGTCCATTGCCGCCATATCGACTTTGGGAGCGGTGATGAGCGTTGTGGAGGCGAGAAAGTCACCCAACAGCATATATAAAAGCCCTTTGATCCTCATGCGGTCTTCAAACGGAGCTATTCTGGATATGGGGAGGCTGTTTTCCCCGAAGGTGTCAAAAAGCATTTCGAGCCCGAAATCGAGAACCTCCTTCTTGGGGCGAAAAACAGGATCTCTTGGGATCATGCCCTCAACGGATTGTGCAACGGTGAGAATGAGGTGGTCGTTGAATATGATTCGCTGTGCGGAGGCATCGGGGGCAAGCACCAGCTCGTGT
>JAZSFI010000553.1:0-1980 GCA_045532135.1 Clostridia bacterium
GGTTCTTTTAAAGGGCGTGAACGACGATATTGATACCATGGAACAGCTCGTTTTGGGTCTGATCCGCATCCGCGTGCGCCCGTATTACATTTATCAGTGCGACAATGTGTGCGGAACGAACCACTTCCACACCGATTACAGGCTCGGCATGGAGATCATAAAGGAACTGCGCCGCCGCGTTTCCGGCTATGCCGTTCCGAGATTCGTAATCGACGTACCCGGCCCCAGAGGCGGAAAAATCACGACGGAATACACAAATCTGATTGAAGACCAAGGCGATACATTGCTTCTGCGCGCATCAGACGGCGGAGAAGTGATTTACGATAAAGGAGGAAGCAGATGAAAATCGGTTTAACCTACGATCTGCGCGAAGATTATAACATCGAACGCACAAGCGAAGTATTTGCGGATTTCTGCCATCCGGACGAAATCGGTTATCTGGCCCGCGCCATCGAAGCCAACGGTCACGAGGCAGTCATGCTTGGCAACATGTATAAAGTAAACAAGGCCATCAAGGACGGCGCTTTCGACTGTGATCTGGTGTTCATCGAAGACGAGGGCATTATGAGCCGCAACCGCGAGGCCATCGTGCCCGCAATACTGGAGCTGAACCACATTCCCTATATCGGCAGCGACGCCTACGCGATGGGCCTTACGCAGAACAAATTCCACACCAAGCTCGTCGCCCGTTTTTTGGGCATTCCCGTGCCTGCCGAGATTTATGTGGAATTTAAGGAATACAAAGACGGCGAACTCAGAAAATGGATTGAAAGCGAAATGGATCGGCAAAACCTTCGTTTCCCGCTCGTCGTCAAGCCCAACGCCGAAGGCTATTCCATGGGCGTTTTCCTTGTCAACAGCGTGGAGGAAACGCTTGAAAAAATCCGGTACAACTTTGACAACTACCGTCAGGAAGTGCTCGTTGAGCAGTACATCGACGGACCTGAGCTGTACGTTCCCCTGATCGGCACCGGCGAAGAGGCGTATTGTCTGGATGTGGGCGTCTGCCGCTATCCCGACGGAAGCGATATCGGCATTTTTACCCTGCACGACAAGTGCTTTACCGATATGGTGGACACCATCTACGATGTGGATGAAGAAATGAAGAAAAATCTCTTCGACTGGACCAAACGCATTCACATTCATCTGGGCTGCGTGGATTTCAGCCGCAGCGATTTTAAAATTGATAAAGACGGAAAGCCGTATTTCCTTGAGGTCAATCCCCGCCCGGGTCTTACCGAAAACGGCCCGTACGAAACCTGCGCAAAGTCTTTGAACATGACCTATCAGGACGCCATCGGCGAAATCATCAAAAGCGCAGTCAGGCGTTATCCGTCCCTGCAGGGAAAATAACCGTACTCGGCGTAAATTTTCATCCAAGCAACCTTTAATACCAAGGAGATGTGCACATGCGAAGCAACCGAAAACGCAATCTGCTCTTTATCCTCATCATCAGCGTCACCATTTCGCTTCTTCTGAGCGTTTCTTCCATCCTGAACATCGTTTCCTTCAGAAACACCTATGTGGAAGCGACCGCCTCCAGCAGCGCGATTGTTGCAAGCGGCACGGTCAACAAGATCGAGTATACGCTCAAATACGGAAAATCGCTCGATAATTATTACGGCATTGAGGAGCTGTTTGAGGAGCTTCAGTCCCTCTACGGCTATCTCAACATGACCTATATCGTCGATGTTGCGGGCGAAGTGATGGATAAAAGCGAGTTCGTCCAACGCGCCTCTGTGCCCGGCGAACTAACCGACTATACCGCGCTTGCGCTTGAAACGGGCGAGAACCAGATCTGGCTCGAGGGCGAAACCCAGCAGATGCTTCTGCCGATTCAGGACCGCGCGGGAAATGCCATTGCGGCGCTGGGCCTGAGCTATGATGTAAGCATGCTGGACGAAACCATCCAGAACTATGTGGACGATTCGGTTTTGTATACCGCCATCGTCATCGGTTTTGGTATCTGCATGCTCGTGT
>JAZSFI010000166.1:0-3282 GCA_045532135.1 Clostridia bacterium
AATTAGGAAAACCAACTCCTTGGCTCACAGAACGACATGGCTACGATCCGACTTCCAGAACGGCGAGAACAGAAAATTCATCACCATCATCGCTGCCATGGCAAGCCCGAACATGTAATCGTTCAAATGAAGATCCACAATGATTGTGGGCGTTACGGGATGCACAAAGTTTGCGGCCATGTTGAAGACGAAAAGGATGATGAAAAACAGAGGCGTGCGGCTTTTGAGATTCAAAGGTACATCGCTCTTTTCACATTTTTTGGTGATTATACCATTGATTCCATACCGGCGCAAGAATATTCGTGTTATGAAGTTTGGGCGAAAACGGGAGGGGTGGGAAAGGAAAATGCTGACGCGCGATCTGATGGGCAAAGCAGATATAAGAAAAGCAGACTCCCGTAGGAATCTGCTTTTTACGGAAGCGGTGGGATTCGAACCCACGGACGGTTTCCCGTCACCTGATTTCGAGTCAGGGCCGTTATGACCACTTCGATACGCTTCCATGTGAACTTTGACATTATACAACGTTTTGATGCAAAATGCAAGGGGGAAACGTTAAAAATCAAGGCCTTGAGCGATTGTTTATTTTGTCGTTCGTTCTTGCGTTTCCATAGCGGATATGATATACTTTAAATGTCTAAGTTTGACAATTTTGAAAAGGAGACGGACGCATGAAAGCGATTATTAACGGTAAAATTGTTACTCCCAATGGCATCATTGAAGACGCCGCGCTGCTTTACGATGAGAAGATTCAGGGCATCGTTGCTCTTGATGAAATTGAAGATGCGCAGATTATTGATGCGGAAGGCAAATACGTGCTTCCGGGTCTTGTAGATATGCATATTCACGGCTACCTCGGCGAGGATGCTTCCGACGGCGAAGAAGACGGCATTCGCAAAATGGCGAAGGGCGTTGCTGCCAACGGCGTTACCAGCTGGCTGCCCACCACAATGACGGTTTCCTATGAAGCGCTTGAAAAGGCCTTTGCCGCCATCAGAAACGTTATGGCTGAGAGCAAAAAGGACGATTTTGACGGCGCGGAAATCATGGGCATCAATGCCGAAGGTCCGTTTATCAATGCTTCCAAGAAGGGCGCGCAGGCAGCGGAGCACATCCGCACCTGTGATCCTGAGTTCATTGACAAGTATTCCGACATTATCAAGGTGTTTACCGTTGCCCCCGAAGTCAAGGGCAATATGCGCGCCATCCGCGAAATCAAGAAGGCGCATCCCGAGATGCTGATCTCCATGGGTCACACCTCCGCCAACTTCGAGCAGGCTGAGAAGGCCGTTCGCGCCGGCGTTCGCCATGTAACCCACCTGTTCAACGCGCAGACGCCTCTTGCGCACAGAGATCCCGGCGTTGTCGGCTGTGCGCTTTGCGAATCCCGCGTTTCTGCCGAGTTGATTGCAGACATGTTCCATGTCAACAAGGCGCTTTTCAAGGTTGTAGCGGACGCGAAGAAGGACAAGCTCGTTCTGATCACCGACTGCACCCGTGCCGGCGGCCTGACCGACGGCGAATATACCCTCGGCGGACAGCCCATTTTTGTCAAGGGCGTAGAGTGCCGTCTGGCCGACGGAACCATTGCGGGCAGCGTCTTGAAGCTCAACGAGGCTGTTCGCAACATGCACAACAGCTATCGCCGCCTGCCGCTTCATAAGGTTGTGAAGATGGCGTCCCTGAATCCCGCCAAGGCCATCGGCATTGACAAGACCAAGGGCTCCATCGAAATCGGCAAGGACGCGGATTTCTGCTTTGCTGACGAAGAGTTCAACATCAGCCGCACCATTCTGCGCGGCCGCACCATCTACGAGGCGTAAAAAAGACCGAATATTTGGAGGTTTGGAGTTATGGAACTTAAAATCAAAGCGCCCCTTGATCCGGGCTTTTACCCGATGGTAAAATTTGTCGATGAGTTTGATGCAGACGTTGCAAAGAGCGAAAAGCAGACAATCGCCGTAAGCGTCATCCGCAACCAGGGCTATACCCACACCCTCAAGATGGATGTTTTCAAAGACGGTATTGACGATGAGCGCAACTGCAAGGTCGTAGAGCGCATCGTGAAGACTTTCCTTTGGGTTTACGGCGGCTACAAAATCGTGATCGCCGGTTCCAAAGTGATTTATGAGCACATTGCCAAGTGCTATGCTGCGGACGGCGAGCGCGCTTTTGACAACGACTTCATGGCAGGTGTTTACGAGCATCCCTTTGAGGTTGAATTTGTTGCTTGCCCGAACTGCGCGCCCCAGACCAACGAGTCCGCCAGCCCCGTAGGCCGCCATCTGGACGGCTGCCGCATTGGTTTTGATGCGGGTGGATCCGACGTTAAGGTT
This sequence comes from Clostridia bacterium, assembly GCA_045532135.1. Taxonomy (GTDB): domain Bacteria; phylum Bacillota; class Clostridia; order Christensenellales; family Aristaeellaceae; genus SFHK01. Next base: position 2,337 of record JAZSFI010000166.1, read on the forward strand.
TCCGCGGTCATCGACGGCGAAAGCGTATATTCTGAAGAGATCATCTGGCATCCCAAAACCCAGACCGATCCCAACTATCATTTCAACGGCATCCGCAATGCCATGCTCAAGGCCGCTGAGAAGATGCCCCGCGTAGACGGCATCGGCGTTTCCTCTGCAGGCGTTTACATCGACAACCGCGCGATGGTTGCCAGCCTTTTCATTAAGCTGTCTCCCGAAGACAAGGAAAAGTGCAAGAACATTTATCTTGACGTTGCAAAAACCATCGGCGACATGCCCATCGAAGTTGCCAACGACGGCGATGTTACCGCCCTTGCCGGCGCGATGGAACTCAACGACAACCGCGTACTCGGCGTTGCCATGGGCACGAGTGAAGCGGGCGGTTATGTTGACGTAAACGGCAACATCACCGGCTGGCTCAACGAGCTCGCGTTTGTTCCGGTAGACATGAATCCCGAAGCGATGGTGGACGAATGGTCCGGCGACGTCGGCTGCGGCGTTAAGTATTTCTCTCAGGATTCCGTCATCAAGCTTTGCCCCGCTGCGGGTATCGAGCTGGACGAGAACCTGACCCTCGCCGAGAAGCTCAAGTACGTTCAGAACCTCCATGCAAACGGAGATAAGAGAACCACCGCGATCTACGAGACCATCGGCGTGTACTTCGGCTATCAGCTTGCGTACTATGCCAAATTCTATGACATTGCCCACGTTCTCATCATGGGCCGCGTCACCTCCGGCACCGGCGGCGTCATCCTGCTGGAAAAGGCCAAGGAAGTTCTTAAGGCCGAATTCCCCGAGCTGGCTGAGAAGATTCAGCTCAACATTCCCGATGAGAACAGCCGCCGCGTCGGTCAGTCCGTTGCCGCCGCCAGCCTGCCCGCCATCGCCAAGTAAATATCCCCTGTTCACATCAGCCCCCACGGCGCATTCAACCGCGCCGGGGGGC
>JAZSFI010000469.1:0-1999 GCA_045532135.1 Clostridia bacterium
TTGGAATTTTCAAAAAAACATGAGGTGTAGAAAAATGAACGTCTATCAATCATGCCCGACTTACGAAACAGAATCCTTTATCCTAAGACAGGTTCGTAAAGAAGACGCGCCCGCGCTTTTGAAGGTATATTCCGACAAAAACGCGGTTTCGCGCATGAATGCCGATTTTTGCACAAGCGATTTTTACTATGAAACTTTGCAGGAGATGGAAAAATGCATATCGTTCTGGCTTGGCGAATATGCGCTTGGATATTATGTAAGGTTTTCAATCGTGCTGAAAGAAACGAATAACCCTGTCGGCACAGTTGAAATCTTCGGCGGCGGTGATGGAGTTTTAAGAATAGACATCTGTTCCGATTTTGATAAGGAAAAATATACAAAACAGCTTGTCTGTCTTGCACTGGATCGGTTCAGAAATGATTTCGGTATTGCAAGTCTAAAAATCAAGACGCAGAATACGCCCGACCGGATTGCGTTTCTCGAAGAAATGGGTTTCAAGCCCTCTTTGGTGTATCGCCCGCAATTGGGCTATCACGAATATAATTTTTAGGTGAAAGGAGAAACATCATGCTTTTAGCGATTGATGGAGCTCTGTGCAGAGGCTGACGGGAAGGCTGCATGGAGATATGAAATACGATGGATGCTTTTTGTCGATGTCATTAAGTTAGCGGCGGGTGGCGCAAACCATTCCGTAGGGGACGGGTTTCCCGTCCCGCACAGCAGAAGCTTGATCTTGACTGAATGACATTTTGCATTTTCCCGTCGGCTTTGTTCGTTTTACAAAAATTAAAAGGAGCAAAGCGATATGAATAAGTTTTTAAAAACAATCAGCGAAATGCGTCTTTTTCTCATTTTGTGGTTTACGCAGATGCTGTCCGGGCTTGGAAGCGCGATGACGGCGTTTGCGCTTGTGATCTGGTCGTACTCGTTTGAAGGCTCGGCGCTCAAGACTGCGCTTTTGATGGTGTGCTCATATACGCCGTATGTGCTTTTCAGCATCTTTGCGGGCGCGATCAGCGACAAGTGGAACAAGAAAAAGATCCTGCTTGCGTCGGACACGCTTTCTGCTGTTACGACGGTGATTGTGCTGGTTCTGATAAAGACGGATGCGCTTCGGCTGTATCATCTTTACATTTTGAATGCAGTTTCGGGTCTTATGAACACGATTCAGCAGCCGGCAAGCGAGGTTGTGACGACTTTGATATTGCCCAAACAGCATTATCAGCGCGTGGGAAGCCTCAGGTATTTGTCAAGCTCGCTGTCATCCATTTTAACGCCCATTCTGGCTGCGGCGGTCATGGGTTTATTTGGCATGGAATGGGTGATTGCGTTTGACCTTTTCACGTTTGTGATTGCGTTTTTTGTGCTTTTATTTTTGATTCCCGTGCCGGAGATCGGACAGGACGACAGAAAAAGAGAAACGTTTTTGGAAAGCGCGAAGACGGGGCTTGCGTTTTTAAAGAAGGAAAAGGGCGTTTTTGCGCTCATGCTGTTTCTGGCGTGCATCAATTTTGTGGCGTCGATGTACAATGCGGCGTTTCCGGCGATGGTTTTGTCGAGAGCGACGGAAACGGAAATGGGCGCGGTCAATGCGATTACGGGCGTAACGACGCTCATCGGGAGCATCATGGCATCCTTTATGAAAACGCCCAAAAGCCGCATCCGGGCGATCTGGCTGTGCCTGATGGCGTCGATGTGCACGGAAAATCTGCTTCTTGCCGTTGGAAGAAACGTGTATGTGTGGTGCATAGGCGCGTTCTTGGGCTGGATTTTCATTCCGCTGATGAACTCGAACCTGGATGCTGTCATGCGTCTTAGAATTCCAAGCGACATTCAGGGGCGCGTGTTTGCTGCAAGAAATTCATTTCAGTTTTTTACGATTCCGCTTGGATATCTTTTGGGCGGCGCGCTGGTTGACTATGTTTTTGAGCCGTTCATGGCGAAATACGGGCATTTTCCCATCCTTCAGATGCTGTTTGAAACCGGAAAAGGCTCAGGC
>JAZSFI010000592.1:0-5505 GCA_045532135.1 Clostridia bacterium
GTATGATCGGTAAGGTTTACGGGCGTGATGGAAATGGAAACCTGCTGTGTTGCGCCCGGCTTTAATGTAACGGTTTTTCTGGGGGTAAGGATGACTTTATATCCTTCGGCGAGGGCGCAGGGAGAAAGAAAAACGAAAACAAACACAAACAATAAAACATTGGAAAGAATCTTTTTCACCGCGCTACCGCCTCCTTTCAGTACTTTCCTTTGTACATTATAGTGGGTATTTTTACATCAGTCAATAGATTTGAAATAAAATATACGTAATATGAAATAAAAACGAAACAAATAAAAGATAATACTTGCGCGATTCGACATTTTGCGATACACTATGATTAAATGGAGGGGTGTTTATGATGATCAATATCTCGCCGGATGCGCTCAAAACGTTTCTGGAAAACTGCGAGGATGCAGAAATGCTGTCCGAGGGCGAATATGTGGTGGATTTGTTTGATACGGACGCGCCTGTTACCGTGAATCTGAAATTTGAAAAGGGCGCGTGCCAGGTGCTGGCAGCTGCATATCTTTTGTATGATGAAGCACAGGACGGCTGGTATATGGGCGAAAGAATCGAAGACGGGGAAGAAATTTCAAAGGCTTTTCATGACGCGATGAGGGATCTTCAATGAGTGAAATCGACCCGCGCATGCAGGAGAGCATTGATGCGCTCAAGCACCTTCTGACAGTCTCGGATAAGAAGCAAAGCGGCGAGGAGACGGCCAATCATCTGATGGAGGAAATCGGATCAGTCCGCTCGATCTACGAATCCACGAGAGATGATTTAAAGAATCTGCACGGTCTGAGCCGCGTGCCTGCCGAAGTCATCGACCTTGTGGATGATCTTGCAAGGTGCGTGCTTAGGGATGAGGTCGGCTTAAAGCCCGTGATTGCGCATTACGACAAGGCGGCGCAGTATTTCTGCGCGGTCATGTTCGGGCGTCAGATCGAATATTGTTATCTGATGATTCTGGACAAGCGCGGAAAGCTTTTAAGATGTCCGCTTATGCAGACGGGCACGATCGACCGAAGCGCTGTGTATGCAAGAGAAGTGGCGCTCAGCGCCCTTCGCGGGAAAGCGGTGTACTGCGTGCTTTCGCATAACCATCCGGGCGGACACATGGAGCCTTCGCGCGAGGATATTCAAATGACGTTTTCCGTGAAAGACGCGTTGAATGCCGTGGGAATTACGCTGCTTGACCATATCATTGTTTCCGACCACAAAGCCATAAGCGTAAGAAGTTTGGGCTTTCCGCCGGAAAAGGTGTGGCAGAATCAGAAAAAGAGCGACAAACTTATGGAAAACTGGTTTAAGCCGACTGAAGATAAGAAGGCGGGAGGATGAGATGTATGCCTGGCGCAGTTTGCTCAAAATGCGGTTTTACGACGCTGTATGATTCCGAGAAGCCTGTGTTCTGCGCCAAGTGTGCGAACCGATTTCTGTCGGGCGATGACTTCAAAAGCGATTTACAGGATGCGCTTAACGAAGAAGCATACGCGCTCAGGTTTGAAAAGCTTTGCTCTTTAAGAAAAAAGTACGGGCAGAACTATGAAATCGAGCTTGAGATTCTATCTGTCGGCCGCCTTCACGAGAAAGGCGGAAAGCCCGATTTTTACCGGATTCCCTATTGGCCGCTGGCGGCCTATGATACGCCGGGCGAGTTTTCGAAAAAAGACAGGGAAAAGATGCTTAAAACCTTTTTTGCATCGGACGAAGTTTTAAAGGTGAAGGAAATGGCGCCGTCTGAGCAAGCTTTCTGGCAGGACTACCTTTTCAGAATGAGCATGGGATATGTTTCACTGTTTATCAAAAGCTCAAATGCCAATTCAACTTTTCTCGGATTCAGAAGAAGCCCGGGCGATACGATGAGAAAAAGCGCATTTCAGCTGGCGGGAATGCTTTGTAAGGTTGATGACAGCGATTATCCGGATGAATCCGTAAGAAGGATTTTAAGTACAAACCTTAAAGATGCGTTTTTGAAAGTGTTTGAAGGCGCGGACGCAAAAAATGCGCTTGAAAGCGCGCTTCATCCCGAAAAAAAGAAAAATAAACGGAACACATAAATCAGAATATACGTCTAACAATCAAATGGAAATTAATTTGGAGGGATCCCTATGAAGCGATTGAACAGACTTGTCGGCCTCGTGCTGGCGGCGGTTATGCTGTTTTCGAATGTCGCATTTTCCTCCGCTCTGACGGCCGGCGACGGCGCGTACGGCGCGTACGTCGGCAAAGACGGAAGCATCTATCAGACGTGGTACACCGTCAAGGTTGTTTCCGAAAAGGCGGAGCACATCGTTGGCGTTCATAACGGATATGTGTACTTCGAAACGCTGGAAACGGATGAAATCACCGGCCTTTCAAAGTGCGTCCTGAAACGCGCAAAAATGCTCGATGCAAGCGACATTGAAGCTGAAAAGAACTTTGAAGAAAAGGTCGAAGTGCTGTTTGACAATATTCTTGCCGATGCGATTTTGGATCCCGCGACCGGATTTGTGTACTATGTCGACGCTGCCGCGCCCGAGAAACTGAACATTTCCGCCGAGCTTCCGACGCTTGGCATGGTGACGCTTCAGGCGCACATTGTGTCCTCGCCCATTCTGGGTCTGCGTCTTTCGGCAAGCGGCCCCGTCTATAAGACGGCGGAAGGCGAGAATCTGTATATTGCGCTGATCAATAAGGCCGTTCCGATTACGGCAACTGAATTGGCATACAAGAAGTCTTCGCTTTTTGAAGGCTATGAAATCTTTTTAACGGACGAAGGCAAGCTTGCGCTTCAGCTGGATGCTGTCAACAGTGTGACTTTGGACATTAACGATCAGGTGGAAGATTTTGTCGTTTACAACGGCTTTATCTACTATCTGCGCGCTACCCGCTGGTACAGAGAAGTCAATCGTTTTGATCCCGACACGCAGACCTCAACCGTGCTTTGCCGCATGATGAGAGAGCTTCTTCCTCAGCTCGTGAACGCGGGCGAATACCTTTATATCATTGATTCCGATTATACGGTCTACCGCGTAAGTCCCACCTCCGGCAAATACGCGGCCTATATGACGCTCAAGGAAGCCTATGCAAATTATCCCGGTTATCAGCCGCGCCTGATGGCGGCGGGCGACGAACTGATTGTGTATGATGCGCCCACGGATCCCGAATCTACGGAAAGCCTGAAGTATTATTACAACGTGTATGTCGGCGCGACCGAGCGCTTTACGCCCGAGCCGACCGCAACGCCTACGCCGACCCCCACGCCCACGCCTACGCCCGTTCCGGTCATATATGAGAATATGCAGCGCGGAAGCAGAGGCGAGAATGTCAAGCTGCTTCAGCAGAAGCTTATGGAGCTTGGATATTTGAACGACAAGGCCGACGGCGTCTTCGGTGCAAAAACGCAGGCTGCGGTTGAAAGCCTTCAGAAAGATCTGGGCCTTCCCGTAACCGGCAGAGTGGACAATCAGCTGATGCACAGAATTATGGGCGGCGAAGTCGGCGCGTATGATCCCTATCTGGAGGTCAAAATCGGCGATACCGGCGAGAGAGTCGTAAAGCTCCAGCAGCGCTTGAGAGAGCTGGGTTATATGGCTTCTGCTGCAGACGGCATCTATGGAAACGCCACAGCCAACGCTGTAAAGCTCTTCCAGGCGCAGCAGGGCTTGGCACAGACGGGCGTTGCGGATACCGAGACCCTGAAGGCTCTGTATGCAAGCAACACCCTTATGAACATGAGCAGAATAGAATTGAAGTACGGCGACAGCGGCATGCGTGTCGCCGAACTCATAGACAGACTGATCGCGCTTTATTATCTCCCGTCTTCTGCGCGCGGAAGCTCCTATAATACGCAGGTCAGAAATGCCGTGAGCGCGTTTCAGGATCGCATGGGATTCTGGCAGGACGGTGTAGCCAGCGTGACTTTACAAAGCCGCCTGTTTTCCTCCTCCGCGCGTGAATCGCTGGATTATGTCGAGCTTCGCAGAAACGATGAAAATATGCGCGTAAGAGAAATGCAATCGCGCCTTTATGAACTTGGCTATCTTTCAAGAAGCGGCGTTGACGGCGATTTTGGCCCGAATACACAAGCCGCGGTTACTTCATTCCAGGAGCAGGCGGGGCTCAAAACAAACGGCGTAGCCACAGTAGAAACACTCAAGAGGCTGTTTTCAAAGGACGCGCCCAAAGCGCCGCCCGTTGTCACTCCCGCGCCTACTTCAAATGCAGATATTGATTTCGGAACCGGCGTGAAGGGCACGGTCACGGTAGAAAGCATCGAAGTTTTCGATCTTCCGGACGAAGGAAGCATGATTCTTGGCCGCGTCTATAAAAATAATACACTGACCGTTCTTTCAATTACTGGAAAATGGGCGAGAGTTTCCAATACCACCGGCGCAGTCGGATACATACTTGCCTCCGCGCTTACAATCGATGTTCGCCCGACGGAAACGCCAAAGCCCACGCCCACTTTAGCGCCGACATCTACGCTGCCCTCCTTTGTGGATCCGACCGATGAAACGCATCTTCTTGAAGCGCTTGCAGAACCCAAGTGGATGCGCGTGACGGCGGAAAACGTTTATGTTTATGAGCGCGCAACGGTGAATGCGCAGATTGCAGGCACGATTTCAAAGGACGACGTTTATAAGATGGTCGCGAAAAATACCACGTGGGCGAAACTCGCCGGCGAAAACGGCGACTTCTTCTACGCGCACCTTACCGTTCTAACGCCCGATACCGAGGGCGATCCGGAATACGAACTGGACAGCGTCAATCCGTCTTCCGATAAAGAATCCATCCGGCAGCTTCAGAAGCAGCTTTTTGAGATGGGATGGCTGAGCGAGGATGAAATCGACGGTATTTACGGAAAAATCACTTTTGACGCTGTCAAGCGCTTCCAGGAATACGTCAATGAACTTTCCGGCTATCAGGTCTTGAAGCCGACAGGAATCGCTGACGGAAGCACGAGGGATTATCTGCTTGAAGACTTCTTTGCCAATCCCGAAAGCGCAGAACCCACGCCCGAACCGACGGCAGAGCCCACGCCTGAGCCGACAACCGAACCGACGGCAGAGCCCACGGCGGAGCCTACGCCCGAACCGACAGCGGAACCGACGGCAGAACCTACGCCTGAACCCACAATAGAACCGTTTACTCCTGTGGAGAAGGAAACCTATGTAACGCCGGCTGAAGAATATGCGTGTCTGTACGCCGTGCCTGATGAAATGGGCGATTACATTGTATATCTGAATCCGGGCGATGTACTTTTCGTGAAGGGATACAATTCCTATTGGATCTGTGCGGATTATACGGATCCGACGACGATGGAAATCTACACAGGATATATGGTAGCGGGCATGGTTGAAGTTTATACTCCGCCGACGGAGACACCCGAGCCGACACCCGAACCTACGCCGGAGCCCACGCCGGAGCCCACGTCCGAGCCTACGCCCGAGCCGACACCCGAACCTACGCTGGAGCCCACGCCGGAGCCTACGCCGGAGCCTACGCCCGAGCCTACGC
>JAZSFI010000159.1:0-6772 GCA_045532135.1 Clostridia bacterium
ATTCCTTAAAGCCGCCGATGAAGCCGGTGATAATGACATATGCAATCATTGGCGATAAAAGCGGCACAGTGATTCTGCCAAGAACACGCCAGCGGGGCGTAGAGTCAACCTTTGCCGCTTCGTAATACTGCTTGTTGACACTCTGAAGACCGCCCAGAAGCACCAGAATCTTAAACGGCAGCGCGTTCCAAACGATGTACACGATCAAAACAAACATATTCGCCCAGTAGCTGGAACCGGAGTTGATCCAGTTGATCCACTTGCCGCCGAACGCCCTGATGATATCGTTTACAACACCATAGGACGTAATGATCTCGCGACGCGTGCCGATGTTTCCGATGACATTGAACATCGCGGCAAAAACCATGCCGATAGCGATTGAGTTGGTGACATAGGGCACAAAGAACACCGTCTGAAGCGCCTTCTGAAGAGGCTTGATCGCATTAAGCGCCACCGCAATCAAAAGCGCAAGCACGGTTGACACAGGGACCGTAATCACACAAAGAAGGCAGGTATTCAAAAGCGCCTGACGGAAATCGGGATGCGCAACAACGTGCGTAAAATTGCCCACGCCGATTTTAAACGTGACCTCGCCGCCGGTCTTTGCAAGACCGCCGTAGCCCTCCATGAAGGCCATGGCGACGGTATTGATGATGGGCCAAACCGTAAATATCAATAAAAGAACAATTGCCGGGGCCAGATACAGCCAGGCTTTCCATTGCTGCTTGCTATCTACCATACATCTTCACCTCAAAAACGAATCCTGTTCTCGGTATCCTTTTCGAAAATGAATACCTTGTGGGGTTTCAGGGTGTAAGCTACTTCATCCTTGTTCGCGTCCACTTTGTTGTCAGCGTTGATGATGGAGCGGATGATGGGATTTAAGGATGCCGGATGGGTCGATACGATGCTCACATCGCGGCCCATGACTTCAACGTTGGAAAGCTTGCATTTGAACGGGCCGTTTTCGTCCAGCACAAAGCCCTCGGGACGGATACCGACGGTAACGGGCATGTTAGGAACATTCTTAATGTCCATAACGGCATCTTCGCCGATATACAGTTTTCCGTTTCTGACCTCTCCCTCAAATACGTTGATGGGCGGGGTTCCCAGGAACTTGGCGACGAACAGGTTGGCCGGATCGTCGTATACATCCTGCGGCGCGCCGATCTGCTGTAAAACGCCGAGTTTCATAACGACAATCAGGTCGGAAATGGACATGGCCTCTTCCTGATCGTGGGTAACGAATACGGTGGTGATGCCGGTTTCCTTCTGAATGCGGCGGATTTCTTCGCGGGTCTGAAGGCGAAGGCGGGCGTCAAGGTTCGAAAGAGGTTCGTCCAGAAGAAGCACGCGGGGCATCTTTACAAGCGCACGCGCAATGGCAACGCGCTGCTGCTGACCGCCGGAAAGTTCACTGGGTTTTCTGTCCATCAGCTCTTCAATCTGAACGAGCTTGGCAACTTCATAGGCGCGTTTGAGCATGTCGTCTTTCGTCATCTTGTCCGCGCCGCGAAGGTTCTGAAGCGGGAAAAGAATGTTCTGGCGAACCGTCAGATGGGGATACAGCGCGTAATTCTGGAAAACAAGGCCGATGCCTCTTTTTTCCGTAGAAACTTCAGTCACATCGTCATCGCCGAAGTAGATTCTGCCGCCGGTGGGCTTCTGAAGACCGGAGATCATATAAAGCGTCGTGGACTTTCCGCAGCCGGAGGGGCCAAGAAGACCGATAAGCTTTCCGTCCGGAATTTCGAAATTGAAATTGTTTACGGCAATGACCTCGTCCGAAGATTTTTTGTTGCGGCTGGGGAAAATCTTGGTCAGATTCTCAAGAACGATTTTCATAAGTATCCCTTCCCTTTGTTTGATTGATGTATATCTAACTTAATACGCTTGCTTTTGAACCTTTTCCGCGTGCATCTTTTCTTTCCATTCGATCAGTTCTTTTTCATTTTCAAAGATCTTCTGGCTCATCAGATCCACCGTCACCGTCTTTGCAATCAGATCATGAATCGCAGAATTGGTAGAGGTAAAAATGAGTACCGCAATCTGAAGAACGAACAGAAGAAGCAAAATCGCAGGACCCGTCACGCCGATTGTGCCAAAAAACATCATAATGACAATGTACACAGGCACCATCGTCTCAATGGCGAATTTTCCAAGGATGGTTCGCGCAAAGAGCATGGGGCCGGAGATCTTTATAAAAGAAGTGTGCATAACGGCGACGCCGAAAATCTTTTTGCCCAGCGTCTGGCCATTTTTAAATATCATCGGAATGATAAATTCCATGATGACATAGCCGATCAAAAATCCAAAGGATGCAATCAAAATGCTCAGCTGCATCATCATATTAAGGGCTTTTCGGCTTTCTTGATCGCTGTTCATCGCCCGAAGCGCCTCATCCGTCCGCGCCTTTGCGTCTTCATCAAGCTTTTCATATTCGCTTGATGAAATCCTAAGATCCACATTGTACGTTTCGCCGAATGTGTCGTACGCTGCATTCACCGTCTCGGAATAGCCGTCGTAATCAAGCGCTGCTGAGAGCCCCAGCATGCACAGAACCGCAACGATGCCGAATAAAATCATGTCGAACAAATACGCGGAAATTCGTTTCCACATGCTCGCCTTCTGAAGGTCGTACATCGAAAAATTTCCTTTCACAACATGCGCGCATACACACGCCATTATCCAACCTAATTATACAATAAACCGGCGCCAAAATCCATAAGATTTCACCCTGTTCTTCATATTAAATATAGGTTCAGATTCTATTATCCCCTGTTCACATTTCACGCCCGGATTGTTCTCTTCTGTCCTGCATCCCCTTGAATTTGCGTATCCAAAATGTTAGTATAATGGTATAAGGAGGCGACGGCATGCTGACAGAAAAAGACAGACGCGTTTTGCGCACGCTCGCAGAAAACTATGCGCGCTATGCCTTTGATCCCAGACAGGAGAAAACGCGCGCGCTTTGGAAAAAACTCAACGCCCTTCAGATGGAGCGTCCGCTTCTCACCATCGACCAGATTCCATGGAACGAAATGGACGTGGACGGCTTCTTAAAATGCGAAATCCGCGATCCCTATTGGCAAAGCGTGGAATGGGATTTAAGGTGCATACTGTACAAAATGCGCCACATGCCCGCCGACACCTGTTTAAATCCCTACATTTGCCTTCCAAAACCCATTCACAATACCGGCTGGGGCATTGAACCGGTTGAAAACAAACACATCTCGCTTGAGGCCGGCTCCGTCGCTCCCTCCCGCGAATATGCAAACCAGATTGAAACGATGGACGATCTTGAGAAAATCAAAACGCCCGTTTTAACGCTCGATCAAAAACAGGAAGCCGAAATTCGTCAGGAAGCCGACTTCATCTTCTCCGGCATCATCGACTATAAAATGACCGGCCTTATTATGCATCTGGGCATATGGGACTGGATTGCCCAGTGGATGGGCGTAACAAACTGCTATATCATGCTGATGGACGAACCCGAAATCATGCATGCGCTCATGGAAAAGCTGACAGCGGGCGTGATCGACATGATCGGACAAATGAACAGGCAGCGCCTTTTCGACATCCATTCAAACCTTTGCCACTGCTCACACACGCACATGGACGATTTTCCTAAGAAGAATGCAACAGAGACCTCCGAAAACGCATGGGCGTTTGGCCTTGCGCAGCTGTTCACCTGCGTATCCCCCAAAATTACGGACGAATTTGAAGCAGCATACATGAAGCGCATCTTCCCGCATTTCGGAAATATCTATTACGGCTGCTGCGACCGGCTGGACGACCGTATGGACGTGATCAGAACGCTCCCAAACATCAAAAAGCTCTCCTGCAGCCCATGGAGCAACCGCATACATTTTGCAGAAACCATGCCCGACACCTGCGTCATGAGCGCGAAGCCCAATCCCGCGTTCCTCGCAGGCGGCACGCTCGACGAAGATTTCATCCGAAAAGACATACAAAAAACGATTGCCGCCGCAAAGGCGCACAACCGAAATCTGGAATTTCTCTTAAAGGATATCTCCACCGTCTCCCATAACCCCGCGTGCCTTTGGAGATGGCAGGAAATCGTCATGGAAGAGCTTATGAAATAAGGAGGAAAACGATCATGAACGATTACATGAAAGCAGTTACCTATAATTATCCCGAAAAAATCCCCGTCAAGGTGGGTCTACTGCCCGCCACATGGGCCAAGTACGGGAAGGATCTGCAGGCGCTGTGCGCCCGTCATCCCGCCATCTTTCAAAACGTTCAGCTGACAGGCGACGTCAAATATTTTACGCCGCCCTCCTATCACGCAGGAAAATTCACCGACGCGTGGGGCTGCGTGTGGGAAAACATCAAGGAAGGCTACGAGTCCATCGTAACCGGCCACCCTGTTCCCGAACGCGAAGACGTTTGGAACCTGAAAGCCCCCGAAACCGACATCGGCCTTCCCCACGGCTTTATGTTTTTGCGCCTCATGGATCTTCGCGGCTTTGAAGAAATCATGATCGACTTTGCAGAAGAGCCCGATGAGCTTCAGCATCTCATCGACATCGTCCGCGATTACAACATCCGACAGACGGAAATCGAAGTCAAAAGAAATCCCGCAAGCGAAATCATCGTCTTCGGCGACGACAACGGCATGCAGCATTCCCTGCCCATCAGCCCCGCCAAATGGCGCAAATATATGTTTCCCGCCTATAAGGCCATCTACGACGTTGTCCATAAGGCCAGAAAGCTCGTCTATATGCATACCGACGGCTGTATCCACGAAGTCATTGCAGACATGAAGGAAGCCGGCGTGAACATCCTGAATCCCCAGATCCGCGCCAACGGCCTTGATAATCTCGTAAAAACCTGCAAAGGCAAAATCGCAATCGACTTAGACCTCGACCGCCAGCTGTTCCCGCTTGCCACGCCCAGACAAATCGAAGAGCATATCGAGGAATGCACCCGCGCAATGTATATGCCCGAAGGCGGTCTCATGCTGTGTGCGGAATGCGCAGCGGACGTTCCGCTTGACAATATCGAAGTCATCTGCGCAACGCTTGAACGCATGCAGGATTTTAAGGGGTAAGGAGCTTTTGAATCCATGAAGAAAATCAACCTTGCGCTCGTAGGTCTTGGTTTCGGCGGTGCATTTGCAGAAATCTATAAAGAACATCCAAATATCGCAGCGCTCACACTTTTCGATACCAAACCTGAGCTCGTTTCAAAATTCAAACAGCATTTGGGCGAAAATGTAAAAACCGCCTCTTCCTTCGAAGAAATTCTGAACGACCCGTCAATTGACGCGGTTCACTTGGTAACGCCCATCCCCCTGCACGCCGAGCAGTCCATCGCCGTATTAAACGCCGGAAAGCATTGCGCCTGCACCGTCCCCATGGCGACCAGCCTTGAAGACATTCAAAGAATCGTGGACGCAAAAAACAAATCCGGCAAAAACTATATGATGATGGAAACCACGCTCTACACCTACCAGTACCTCTACGCACAGGAGATGCTTAAAAACGGCGAATTCGGCAAAATCCAGTTTCTGCGCGGAAGCCATTATCAGGACATGGAAAACTGGCCGGATTACTGGATGGGGCTTCCGCCCATGTGGTACGGCACCCACGCCATCGCTCCCATGATCGGCCTGGCCGGTTCCCGCATCAAGCGCGTCAACTGCTTCGGCTCCGGCTCCATGCGCGAAGACCTTCATAAACAGTACAACAATCCATTCCCCGTAGAATCCGCCCTCTTTGAATTCGAAAACGGCTTAAAGGGAGAAGCCACGCGCTCCCTGTTTGAAACCGCCCGCATCTACCAGGAAGGCATGTTTGTCTACGGCTCCAAAGCCTGCTTCGAATGGGGCTTCTCCGATGGCGACAGCCCCTATATCACAACCTTCATCCCCGCAGAAGAAGGCTCCCGCGGCGGCAGAAGCGAAGTCAAAATCACCCAAATGCCGAATTTCCACCAAACCCTCCCCGCCTCCATCCAACGCTTCACAGTAGGCGGAAACTACGACCCGCTGAACCCGCAAAAATCCCTTAAAAAAGCGCCGGAGGCGGTCATCACGGCTCCCACCCGCACCTCGTCCACGAATTCATCATGAGCATCATAAAAGAAAGAACCCCATCAATCGATGAGCACCTGGCCGCCAACATAACCGCCGCCGGCCTCTGCGCGCATATGTCCGCAATGAGGGATGGGGAAAAGATTGTCGTGCCGGAGATTTAATAACGATCACAAAAAGATCCCGCATCATTTCCTTCGATATGTCCTTGGTAAAAACCTTCCATGTCTCCCTTCGTTCTATTTCTTCACAAGTTTATATAGTTATGAAAATCAGCCGGCGACATTTTGTCGCCGGCTGAAATCATTTGGATTTATTCTTCTTCAGTAACGGGGTTCATGAGCTTCCAAAGCTCGGTAAGCTTTTCGACAAGCGCCTTGTGCTCTTCGCTCTCGAAGTCATATTTCAGCTCTTCAAGCGCAGCCTCGTCGTAATCGAGATAGCAGCCAACCATGATGTACATCTCGTTTGCAGGCAGCTCGGAAAGGGTGATGCTCATCGGGAACTCGTAGAACTCATAGTCCATATCGGTAAACAGCTCAATCTCGCTGAGGTCGGATACCAGAACCATCGCGGAGGCATACATCGTAACTTCTGCTTCAACAATCAGTTCGATGGTAACAACGCCTTCGATCACGGTGACTTCGATATATCCGATTTCGTACATGTCCGCAGCGAGCAGCGGATACATGGTCGTTCCTTCAACGCCGAAGT
>JAZSFI010000168.1:0-4307 GCA_045532135.1 Clostridia bacterium
TCAGAAACTCCGTTATCATGGTTCTTGCAAGACTGCCCATTGCTGCAGCCATTTTGATCGGATCGCTCGTGGTCCCCGTTTTCCTCGCGTTCTTTGTTCCGATGCAGATTTCCTTCCTTGCACTGCTTGTGATTTACGGCATTATCGGCTTCTCGCTGACCGGCTTTGTATACGTCTCTTTTGCCAACAGCTGCTTTGACAAATTCTTGAATCCCCGCATTGAAGGCGCTGAAGTCAACAAGGGTCTTTACAATGCAGACGCGGATGAAGAGGAAGAGGAACTTCCCGAAGTTCAGATGAAGGAAGACCGATTCTGGGAGCATAAGTCCTGATGAAATACGAGCTTTTAGCAGAAATCTACGACCGGTTTACCGATGATTTTAATCACGATGATTGGGAACAATGGTACAGGAAGCTGATTTCAAGCGTAAAACCCGGCGCAAAGAGCCTGCTCGACGCCGGATGCGGCACCGGCCCGCTTTGCGTAAGGTTTGCAAAGCGCGGTATGAAGGTGACCGGAATTGATCTGTCCGAGGACATGCTGCGCGTGGCCTCGGACAAAGCGCGCAGATGGGGCGTGCCGGTTCGTTTTGCCATGCAGGATATGCGGAAAATGGAGATTCCGTCCAGGGTTGACGCGGTGATATCCGCCTGCGACGGTGTGAATTATCTTTTGACCGAGGACGATGTGAAGGCGTTTTTTGCATGCGCGTATAAGGCACTTAAAAGCGCGTCTCCCTTTGCCTTCGATATTTCAAATGAGGAAAAACTAAGAAAGATGGGAGAAACCTATCTGTACGGCGAGGACAGGGAAGACAGCGCATATCTTTGGACAAACGAATACGACGAAAACACGCGCCTTATAACCATGAATCTCACCTTTTTCGTTCAGGAAGAAGACGGAAGATTTTCGCGCTTTGTTGAAAGCCACACGCAAAGAGCGCACAGAGTTTCGGAAATTACGCGTCTTTTGGAACAGACGGGTTTTACCGACATTCAGGTGTTCGGCGGCGATTCGGGCGAAAGCGAAGGCCCGGGCGGCAAGCGCGTATATTTCCTTTGTAAAAAGCCATAACCCTTGAAAGGATTAAATACAATGAATATGACGAATCTGAATACCGACGGCATTTTGCGCATATCGCTTTTGGGCGGTCAGGCGCGCGCGTTTTTGGTAGACTCAACGCAGATGGTTGAAAAGGCGAGAAAAACGCACAATCTTTCAAGAACTGCGACTGCGGCGCTTGGAAGAACGCTGACAGCTGCATGCGTGCTTGGAAATATGCTCAAAGGCGACGATGAGTCCGTCACCTGCCGAATCGATGGAAACGGCCCGATGGGTCTTGTGATGGCGGTTGCCAAAAACGACGGCTGCGTCAAAGGTTTTGTCGCGCATCCCGAAGTGGATCCGCCCAGACGCGGAGAAAAGCTGGATGTCGGCGGCGCAGTCGGTCATGAAGGCCTCTTAACGGTCATAAAGGATATGCGTATGCGCGATCCCTATGTCGGACAGGTCAACCTTGTCTCCGGTGAAATCGCCGAGGATTTTGCGATGTATTTTACTTCCTCCGAGCAGACGCCCTCGCTTGTTTCGCTGGGCGTGCTTGTGGGCGATACGGTTGAAGCTGCGGGCGGCCTCGTCATTCAGCTGATGCCGGGCGCAACCGAAATTGCCATCAAGTCCATCGAGCTTTCCGCAGGAATGTTTATGGATATTTCAAAAACCATCAAGGAAGACCATCTGGACGGCGCGGTCACACAGCTGCTTTTGCATCTGGAACCCGAAATCCTTGAAAGAAAGCCGATTGCCTATAAGTGCGACTGTTCCCGCGAACGCGTGGAAAGAGCGCTGATTTCTCTGGGCGTCAAGGAGCTTGATGAAATGATCGAAGAGCAGCATGGCGCGAAGGTGGACTGCCATTTCTGCAACACCCGCCGCGTGTTCTCTGAGACGGATCTGATCGCGCTTCGCGATGTGGCCAAGGCGAGCGCAGCCAAGCGCGCGGAATTGAATGTAACGGAGGAATAAATGACCGAATTCGATTCCAAAGTGGTTTCCTTTGAAAGAAAAGCGAGCTTTCTGCATGAGCGGGCGCTCAAAAACAAAAAAAGCGGCCGTGAGAGTGATGCGCTGGAGCTAATGCGCCAGGCGGTCAGGCGAGAGCCGGATAATGTGCGCTATCAGCTTGATCTTGCCATGCTTCTTTCCGATATGGGGCTGTTTGAGCAGGCGTCGATGGCAATTGAGAAGGCGCTTATAAGCGGCAATATGCCGTCTGAATGCCTTTATGCGATGGGCAGGATCCAATATAACCGCGGCGATATTTCAAAGGCCGAACGCCTGATCCGCGCCTATACGGAAAAGGGAGACGGCGAGCGCGCGGCCGAGGCCAAGCGGCTGCTGGATGAAATCATGATCGCGCGCGAAGCCATGCGCCCGGACAGAAAAACATACCGCGCCATGAAGTGCGTGGATCGCGCCTGCCGAATGATGACATCGGGCGATCATGCGGGCGCGGAAAAGATGTTTCTTCTGGCGATGCGCATGAACGATTCCGCGCCGGAGGTTCACGCGCTGTATGCGATGAATCTTCACATGTGGAATAAGAATGAAAAGGCGTTTATCGAAATAGAAAACGCGCTTGCATGCGCCGAAAAATATAAAAGCGGGAAAGGCCGCGTGCTTTTGATTTCCGCGCAGATTTATGCTTCGATGGGCGATGTCGCAAAGGCGCGAAAAGCAATCGATGAGGCGTGTAAAGAAGAAGCTGAAGGAAATGATGCAAGGCTTCAGCTGAACGCCATGTATGAAGCTTCGTATCACGAAAAGGTACGCGATTATCTTCCGCGCGTGCTTTCGGAAGCGCCCTGCGACAAGACGCTTCTTCATGCGCTTTCGGTGTCTGCGTATCACCTGCAGCTTGAAAAGGATGAAATCCTTTCGGGGTGGCGGAGAATCGAGCGCATGGATCCGATGGATCCCGTGTGCAAATATTTTATTGCACTTGCCGGGGAAGATAAAAAACGGGAGATTTCCTATGCGTATCGTCTTCCGCCAGAAGAAATGATGAACAGGGCTAAAACGATCATGAACGCCATGTTCATGGGGGATGAACGGCTGAAGGAAATCTGGAAAACGGATGAGACGCTTCGAAATATTGTTTCGTGGGAAATCTACCAGCCGGACAGCCGTTTTACGAGGCTTGCGCTTTCCGCTTTGATCGGCGCGGATACGCCGGAAACGGAAAAGCGCGTCAAAGCATTTGCAGACAGACCGGATATTCCGATAGAGCTTCGCAATTACGTCATGCAGTCAAGGGCGATTATGGGAAAGCCTCTAAACATATCTTTGCCGGATGAATATGTTCACGCGGGTATGCCGACCGAGGAGGAGCTTTTTGAGACGCTGTCCGTCGGTGAAAAGCAGATGATCCGCTATGCAGCTGAGTATGTCGAGGATAAATACCGGGATTACCCGGTCGCAGACATCGCGCTGATCTGGCATGCGTTTAAAGAAAAAAGAGGAAGAACGGGCGTAGGCATGGTTTCGACCGAAGCGGGAAGCGCCGCGCTTGCGCTTTCATATCTGACCATGAAGGGCGAAACGGAAGACATTTTTACCGTTTCCCGCTGGTACGGATGTTCGCCGAGGCAGGCTGCGTATATTGCGCGCCTCATCCGAAACAGCATAAATGAAACGCCTGAAAGATAAATACAAGTAAGAAGGAGCGAATCCTATGTACGATATTCTTGACTTTGATGCCAATTTTGCCGCGTATCTTGAAAAGTGGATGCAGATGAACAAAAGCAAGTTCAAAAACATCGAGCAGATGGAAGATGCGATGCCGGAAGTCTATATGCGCTGGCTCAATTCCCCGGCGGCGTTTCTGGAAGGCGTCGCTCCGGCGGTGTATTTTGAAAAGTTCAGCGATCCCCAGATGCTTGTAAACTGGGTTACGGAATATGAGGCGGCGAGGGTGCCCGTTCCGGATCTTTTGCTTGAAAGAATTGCGGACCTTGGAAAACACAGCCTGTATCCCTTAATGCGCGCTGCGCGGGACAACGACAATTCCGTTCAGACCCGCATGACCGCGCTCAATCTCTTAAAGGAAATCGAGTGCGGAGAAGAGCCGATGGAAATCTGCATGGATATCATCGACCGCCGCGTCCAGGACGATGAATTGGCCGATGTTGCGGCTGAGCTTATGGCAAACATGGGCGCGGGCGTTGTCAGACCTATTCTTGACCGCTTTGAAGAAGTGGGCGATGATGCGCAGGAAACGTATCTTGATATTCTGGTCAATTATCCG
>JAZSFI010000556.1:0-3194 GCA_045532135.1 Clostridia bacterium
GGCTACGATCCGACTTCCCAGAGGCTGTCGAGGGTCTTCATAACTTCAACGTACTCGTTGGGGAAGACAAGGCCTTCAACGTAAACGGGAGAGCCGGGTACCTGAGGAATGGAGCCCATGAGCGGGAGGCTGTTGATGAAATCAGCGTTCGCCTTGTCCTCGGGCGTACGGCTGGAGTCAACGGCAGCCTGCATGCCGATGGTGCGGAATCTGCGGCAGCGGCCGTTCAGATAATCCTTGCCTTCGTTGTTGGCTTTGATGGCTTCGATATAGGTACCGTTGGAGTCAAACTTGCCGTCTTCAGTGACGTCCCAGTTGACGCCGCGCTCGCCGTAGCTGACCTCCCAGTAGGGAGCATCGTAATTGATGTTTTCTACATCGCCGCCGTCGTCGCACATGTAGTCGAGCAGAGCCAGAATCGCGTCAACCTTGCCGGCTTCATAAGCGTCTTTGCTGATGCAGTATTCCTGACGGAGAATGCCGTCCATGGGGAGGTAGCCCTGATCATAGATGCCCTTGGGGGTTTTCATGGGACGCCAGTCGGCTTCGGGATTGAGCTTTCTCATATCTTCCGCCTGGGTGGTGGAGCACCAGCCGAAGGAGAAGCCGAGCTTACCGGCAACGATCTTGTCGCCATGGCCGTTTCCGAGTTCATTGGGATCGAGGATTTCGGGATCGCAGGCGCCTTCCGCGATGAGGGAGCGCATGTAGGTAACGTAGTCAATCAGACGGTCATCCTTGAAGCCGATCTGTACGCTGTCTTCGGTCAGGTACCAGGTACCCCAGCCGCCGCACATGTTGGCGCCGATGCCGTTGATAATTCCGCCGTAGCTGGTGCCCCAGGTGTCATCTTCGCCGTTTCCGTCGGGATCGTCATAGGTGAAGGCGATGAGAACGTCCTTGAGGTCTTCAAGCGTCTCGGGAACGTCGAGGCCGAGGTTCTCCAGCCAGTCATAGCGGATCCACGGGGTGGGGCCGGCGAGAGAAGAGAAGGTTGCGGGGATGGCCCAGATCTGGCCGTCTTCGCGGCGCATGAGTTCAAGAGCCGCTTCGAATTCCTTTACGTTTGCGAAGAGGTGCGGTACGCGCTCGGGGGTGATGTACTCATCCAGCGGGATGATAACGCCGTCAGCGCGCAACTCTGTGGTCTTGTCGCCGTAGCTGTCGATGATGTCCGGTACATCGCCGGAGGCGATCAGACGGGTGAGCTTCTCTTCAGGCGTTTCGCCTACAGAGGTTACGTGGACGTACTTGATGTTGAGGTCCTTTAAGACCTTCTGGACGATGTAGCTGTCTTCCGGCAGCTGGATGTCTCCGCCTTCGCGCCAGAACCAAACGATTTCCGTCGGTTCCTCATCAAACTCGGCAAACGCGATGCCGGTGAAGAGCATGGAAAGCGTGAGAAGAAGGGTGAGTAAGCGTTTCATGGTTAATCCTCCTTTTTATTATTGAGCCTCTTACCCTAAGAGGCAAAAGTAACACATTTAGCCCTTCAGGGAACCCATCATCATACCTTTTACAAAGTATTTCTGAAGGAAGGGATAGACGCATACGATCGGAACGGTAGAGCAGACGATGGCCGTGGCCTTGAGCGCATCCGCCGGGGGCTGATAGCCGCTCTCGTAAAGGTTTCTCAGTTCGTCCGCGTCGCCCGTAATCGTCATTGCGGATACCATTCTGTGAATGTAAACCTGAAGCGGAAGTTTCTTGGGGTCGGATAAGTAGATGATCGCGCCGGTGAACATGTTCCATTGACCAACGGCGTAGAAAAGAGTGAAGGTGGCAAGCGACGGAAGGGAAAGCGGCAGAATTATCTTGAAAAGCAGCTTGTAATCCGGGCATCCGTCCACCTGCGCCGATTCCAGAAGCTCGGCCGGGATGGTCATGAAGAAGTTTCGAAGGTACAGTACGTTGGTCGTGCTTAAAAGTCCCATGATACAAAGGCCGAACATGCTGTCCAAAAGACCGTAGGCTTTTGAAACGAGGTAGCTCGGGATCATGCCGCCGCCGAAGAACATGGTGAACACCATGACAAAGGTGATCTGATTTCTGAACGGCAGTCTCTTTTGCGCAAGAACGAATGCGGCGATAAAGGTGGAAAACATGTTGATGCTTGTTCCGACGGTGACAAAATACAGCGTATTTTTAAGCGACTGCATGAATTCTGAGCCTTTTCCGAGCACGAAGCCGTAGTAGTCAAACATGAAGCTGCTGGGCCACCAGATGACGGCGTTTCCGAGAAAGTCCTCAGGCGGGGCAAAGGATTTCATAATAACGACATAAAACGGGAAGAAGGTAACGACGGCAAGCATCGTCAGAACGAAATAATTGAATACCTGGAAGATTTTTTCGCCGCGCGTCATTCGCTTGTAGAAGCGGTGCTTTTTAATTTTTGCAGGCTGCGTCATTTTGAAATCCCTCCTCTCAGAACAAAGAGTTGTCTTCATTGATCTTTCTGGTAACCGCGTTTGCAGTGACCAGCATGATCATGCCCATAATCGATTGCATGAGGCCGACGGCCGTTGCAAATTCGAACTGCGCCTGTTTAAGACCCTTGTTGTAGACAAGGAGGCTGACGACAAGGCCGGTGTCGTAGGTAACGGGGTTTACGAGGTTGAAGGTCTGTTCAAATCCTACGTCAAAGAAGCCTGTGAAGTAGAAAATAAGCTGCATGCTGATGATGTGGGAAATGCCGGGGAGGGTGATGTGCCAGACCTGCTGAAGCTTGCTTGCGCCGTCGAGGGTTGCGGCTTCATAAAGCTCCTGATTGATGCCGGTTAATGCTGCAAGATACAGAATCGAGCCCCAGCCGACGCCCTTCCAGATGCCTGAGATGACGATGATGGCGCGTGTGTAGCGCGAGTCGCCCATGAAGTAAATGGGTTCTCCGCCCAAAGCTTTGATGATTGTGTTGATAAAACCGGAGGAAGGAGAAAGAAGCGAATACACCAGACCGCCGACGATGGCCCAGGAGATAAAGTGCGGAAGGTATGAAATCGTCTGAACGGTACGCTTGAACTTGATTGCGCGGCACTCGTTCAGAAGGAGCGCAAGAATGATCGGCATGGGGAAGGAGAAGACCAGACAAAGGAAGTTGATGATCAGGGAGTTGGCAAGCGCGACTCTGAACAGCTGATCGTCCAGAATATACTCGAACCAGTGAAAACCATACCACTGACTTCCTGCAAAACCCT
>JAZSFI010000329.1:0-7085 GCA_045532135.1 Clostridia bacterium
CACCCTGCAGACCTACCATCATGAAGACGGTGGGTGGTTTTCTGGAAAATGTCAGCTGCGCCTGTGTGGAACCCATCAGGGCGATCAGTTCTTCGTTTACGATCTTGATCACCTGCTGACCGGGGGTCAGGGATTCGAGAATCTCCTGTCCGACGGCGCGCTCGGTGACTTTCTTGACAAAATCCTTGGCGATTGCGTAGTTGACATCGGCTTCCAAAAGCGCCATGCGAACTTCGCGCATTGCGGTTTTTACGTCCGCTTCCGTAAGCTTTCCGCGGCCGGACAGCTTTTTAAATGCATTTTGCAGTTTTTCGGAAAGGCCCTCAAATGCCACGCAGCTCACCTCTCGCTCAGTTTGATTTCTTTGATTAATTTAAGCGCTTTTTCGGACGCGCTGTCCGTTTTTTCCTGAAGCGCCCTTTCGCACTCCGTAAGCGCGCGCTGAAGGAATTGATATCTTTTCAAAAGCCCCAGCTTGTTTTCGTACTCTTCCAGCTGCTTCTGGGCTTTGCCGATGGCGTCGTGAACGCCCTGGCGCGTGATATTCATGCTGTCCGCGATTTCCTGAAGGGATAAATCCTCTTCGAAATACATCTTCATGATTTCGCGCCTGTGATCGGTTAAAAGGCCGCCGTAAAAATCGAGAAGCCGGTTGAGCTCTACCCGTTTTTCCATAGCGCACCCTTTCCTTTCATACAGCCTGATCATTATAGCAAAGTCAAGCGTTACTGTCAAGTTAAATTACTTTACAGCATGTCAAAATCCGGAATTTCGCGCACTTCCTCTACCTTGATCGATTCATTCATGAAAAAATGCTTGCTTTCGCTCTCATACCGGCTTTTTCCGATGTCCGCGACCTGCCGCATGGAGATATTTTTCGTTTTTCCGATGACGATATAATCTAAAATGTACGCGTCCACCTGTTCAAGCGAGGCGGCAAGCTCCTTGAGCGAAACGATATCCAGATCAAAGGGCTTGGGCGTATCGAGTCCGCGGCGCGAAATCACGATGACCTCATGCGCGTTATACGACAAAACGCGCTCGATGATATACATCCGTACCCGTTCGTTATACCATGCGTTTCCCGTGAACACGCGGCCCGAATACGCAATCACGCCGCCGGAATTGACCAGCGCAATCCATGTCTGCGCGCGTCTGTCGTTCACAAACAGGCTTGACGCATATTCAATGGCATGGCTTCTGTTCAGAATAACCGGCATGATTTCGCGCGGAACTTCTTTATATGCATTCACGGCGCGTCCGAAGGCGTTCAGGGATTTTGCAACAGAGCGCCCAACGCCCATTACGCAGAAAAGCTCCTCACAGGACGCACTTAAAACGCCGGATATGCTTTCAAAGCGGTCGATGAGCGCATGCGCAAGCGCGTTTACGTTCTGGCGCGGAATGGAATAATACAATAAAAGCTCGATCACTTCGTGGGCGGGAAGGTTTAAAAGGCCCTCCTCCCATGCGCGCATTTTGAGCCTTTCCCTGTGTCCTTCGTGCGCGCCGGACGCTGAAAAATTTTCGTAATCCATAGTTTTTTTCTCACTTGCCGACGCAAAAATCCTGAAACACGCGGTCGATGACGGATTCGTTCATGCTTTCGCCCGTGATGTCGCCCAGCGCTTCCAGCGCCTCCGACAGATCGTTCGCCGCAAAATCCAAAGGCATGCCGCTTTCCACCCAGCTGACTGCGCGTTCAATGGCCGAAACCGCCCTTTCCGCGCACTCGATGTGCCTTGGAAGAATCATGGCGTCCTCATTGAAATCCGTTTCGCCGATTTTTTCCAAAATTCTTTTGGTAAGCTCTTCCATGCCTTCGCCGGTTTTCGCGCTCAGCGTCACGGCGTTTTCATACGTTACAACGCTTTCAAGATCGCTTTTATTGAGAATAACGATGTATCTTTCGTCCGTTTTTAAAAGGTTTTCCTTTTCCTCATCCGTCATTTCGCGCGCCGCATCCAACACGTACAAAATAACGTCCGCATTTTCAAGCGCGTCCTTCGCTCTTTGAACGCCGATTTTCTCAACCGCATCGTCCGTTTCGCGAAGCCCCGCCGTGTCGGACAGTGCAAGGCGCACGCCGTTTAATTCGACGCTTTCGGTAAGCACGTCTCTTGTCGTTCCGGGAATGTCGGTCACGATTGCGCGGTCGCAGCTTAAAAGCGCGTTCATCACGCTGCTTTTTCCGACGTTCGGAAGTCCCGCAAGCACGACCGATGCGCCCTTCATCATAATGCGCGCACGCTTTCTGTCGGATGCGCTTTTTAAAAACGAAACGACGTTTTTCGCGCGCTCAACGACCTTTGCGCCTGTCACATCCTCATCAATTTCCTCGGGAAAATCGGTGGCGGCGGAAATGAGCGCAACGAGGCTCAAAAGCTCCTGACGCGCCTTTCCGATGCCGGATGAGACGCCGCCTTTCAGCTGACGGACGGATGCGCGGCGTGCAGACTGGCTCTTTGCATTCACGATGCCCATGACCGCTTCAGCTTCGGACAGATCGATTCTGCCGTTTAAAAATGCGCGGCGCGTAAATTCGCCCGGCTCCGCCATGCGCGCGCCGAGGGACAAAAGCATTCTTAAAACCGCCTGCGCGCTCATGTCGCCGCCGTGCATCTGGATTTCGCAAACGTCCTCCGTCGTATAGGAAGAAGGCGCATAAAAGCAAACGGCCATCGCTTCATCAATTGCGTCGCCGTTTTGATCTACAACAGTTCCATACATCATGCGCCCGTGAGCATAGGCATTTTTGATGCGCTTTGCCGGAGAAAAACACCTTTTCAATATGGAAAAGGCGTTTTCTCCGCTGACGCGCACAATGGAAATGCTGCCGCCGTTTCCGGTGGCGATGGCGCAGATGGTATCATTTCTGTTAAGCATTGATTCTTACCGGAAGCACGAGATAGGTGAAGTCGTTTCCTTCCGCGGGAGAAATGACGCAGGGGGAAACGGGAGAATTGAATTTCAAATAGATTTCCTTTCCGCTGATCACGCGGTTGAACTCCAGCAGATATTTTACGTTGAACGCAATCACGATGTCATCGCCCGTGTTTGCAACGTCCAGTTCTTCAAAGACGTCGCCCATTTCGGAATTGGAGGTAACAAACAGTTTGTCGCCCTCGATGGAGAATTTAATGAGATTGTTCTTTCCCTCAATCGCCATAAGCGCCGCGCGCTCGATGCAGCCGGAAAAATCGTCGGTCGAAACGCGGATTGTAGTTTTGAAGGTCTGGGGAATGATGGCTTTGTAGTTTACGTATTCACCGTCTTTGAGGCGCGTATACAGCGTGGCCTTTTCAAGATCGACTCTCAGCTTATTCTGGCCGAAATTGAGCGTAACCATGCTCTCGTCATCATCCGTCATGAGCTTTGCGATTTCCTCAAGCGCCTTTAAGGGAATGATGGCTTTTGCAGCATTTTCAATGTCGCTTACGCGCTCAGTGCGCATGGCAAGGCGATATCCGTCAAGACCCACCATGTCGATCTGACCGTTTGACATGTTGAAATAGCCGCCCAAAAGCACTTCTCTTGCATCCTCGGTGGGAATGGCAAAGGAAATGCGCTGGATCATATCTTTAATAAGGCTCTGCGGCAGCGTAACGCTGTTTTCATCGTTCATCTTTTCCACGCGCGGATAGCTGTCTGCGCACTGACCGGCAATATTCGTGCGGGAACCGGCGCATTTGAGGGTGAGCATGAAAGCATTGTTCATGCTTGCGGAAATTTCGCCGGAGGGCATTTTGCGGATGACGTCTGAAAACAGCTTTCCGGGCAGCACCGCTTCGCCTTCCACTTCTACCATCGCCGGAACGCGGGTAACAGAAGTAAAGGAGCCGTCGGAAGCGGTCAGCATGAGACCGTCCTCCAGCGCTTCCACGAGCACGCCTTCCAGAATCGGCTGGGTGGAGCGGGAAGAAATGGCGCGGGTGGTAATCTGAAGAGAAGACAGTAAATCGTGGGAATTGCATCTGAATTTCATGTGCGGGCCCTCCCCAAAACAGTATTATATATTATATAAGATAGTAGTAGCAGTAGTGATGTGGATAATGTGGATAAGTCGAATTTTGTAAGTTAAACACTCACTTTTTTGGTGTTGAAAGTTACAGGGATAAATCGGGACAGGATGGGATAACTTTTTATCCTTCCGTCAGGATGCGTTTGATTTCGCTGACTTTTGCCGAGAAGGATTCGTCCTTTTCGATCATTTCCGTCATCTTTTTGCAGGCGTGCATGATCGTTGCGTGATCTCTCCCGAAGTCTGCGCCGATTTTAGTGGTGGAAGCGCCGGTCATCTCGCGGGTTAAGTGAATGGCGAGCTGTCTTGGAATGGCGACGTCGCGGCTTCTGCGGTCGGAAAGAATGTCGGCGCGCGTGATGCGGAAATATTTTGTCACTTCGTCGATGATGCGGTCGGTGGTGATGCGCTTTTCATCGCGCACTTTCACGAGATTCAAAAGCGAGCGCTTGACAAGATCGATGCTGATGGAGGTATTTTCGAGGCGGGCGATGGCGCTTACGCGGTTCAGGCTTCCCTCGAGCTCTCTTATGTTTGTGTCGATGCGCTCGGCAATGTAAGCGATGGATTCAAGGTCGATGTCGAGATTTTCCGTCTCGGCCTTGTGAAGCAGAATGGCGACGCGCGTTTCAAAATCGGGCTTTCCGACGTCTGCGATCAGGCCGCTCATAAAGCGGGACTTGATTCTTTCTTCCAGCGCGGCGATTTCGTTCGGCGGGCGGTCGGAGGAAATGACAATCTGCTTTTTCTTTTCGAAAAGCGCGTTGAAGGTGTGGAAAAATTCCTCCTGCGTGGCCTGCTTGTTCGACAAAAACTGAATGTCGTCGATCATTAAAACATCGACCGTACGCATGCGGTTTCTAAGCTCCATCGTTTTCTTTCTGGCGATGGCCTCGATGACTTCGGTTGTGAAATTTTCCGATGTGGTCAGAATGATCTTGCTGTCGGGATTTTTTTCCTTGATCGCGTTTGCAATGGCGTTCATAAGGTGGGTTTTTCCAAGACCCACGCCGCCGTAAATGAATAAGGGATTGTACGCTTCGCCCGGATCGTCCGCAACGGCGACGCTGGCTGCGTGCGCAAAGCGGTTCGACTGACCGACGACGAAGGTATCAAAGGTGTACTTGGGATTGATGTTTAAGGAGCTTTCTTCCTTTTTGTTCAAGGATTCCAGATCCCGCTTGTTCATGACCACAACCTCGTAGTTCTCGCCGAACACCGTCCCGACAAGGTTGGTGAGCTGCGTAAGATAACGGGTGCGGATCGCGTTTACGGCAAAATCGTTTTCCGTATACAGAATCAGGCGGTTGTTTTCCGCAGAATGCATGTAAAGCTTGGAAAACCAGGAGTTGAAGCTGGCTTCCGCCATGCCCGAGCGCAGATGGGCAAGAACCTTTTTCCAGTATTGTGATGCGTCTGCGTAATTCATGAAAGAGCTCCCTTCAAAATATTTATCCACAATCTGCTGTGGATTGTCAACAGCTTGTGGATAACTGCATCTATCATAGCAGATTTCCGGCGCCAATTCAAGGGCAGAGACGCAATTTTAAGCAAAAATCGCCCGAAATCGACGATTTTCCGATATGGATAAGTTGTGGATAACTTGGGAAAGAAATGGGACTTTGCGTGGATAAGCGTTTAAAGCTTCATTTTATATACGCAATTTTACGCGATCATCCCCCGCATCATACTGGACGCAAAATGATTTCTGTGGTATGATAAAAGATACATTTTAGTTTTATCCCCGGAGGGATTTTAGTATGGATGTATGCATGATTCCCGAAGGCTACAAAAGCCTTTTAAGCGTTCAGGAAACAGAGCGCGCAATCAAATATGTAAAGGACACATTTGAGCACACCTTTGCCGACGCCATGCGTCTTCTTCGTATTTCTGCGCCGCTTTTCGTTTCAACGGATTCGGGTCTTAACGACAACCTGAACGGCGTTGAAAGACCGGTTTCATTTGAAATCAAAAATATGGAGGGCAAAAATATCGAGATCGTGCATTCGCTTGCAAAATGGAAGCGTCAGGCGCTTAAAATGTACGGTTTTTCCATGCATGAGGGTCTGTATACCGATATGAACGCCATCCGGCGCGACGAGGATGCGGACAATCTGCATTCCGTATACGTTGATCAGTGGGACTGGGAAAAGGTCATTGACAAATGTGACAGAACAAAAGAGTATCTTGAAAACACGGTCAAGGTGATTGTGCGTGTGATTGCGGCGACAGAGCTTGCCGTGTGCGCCATGTTTCCGGCTTTAACGCCCTGCATCAACCCCACCGTAAAATTCATCACCTCACAGGAGCTTGAGGACATGTATCCTGATTTAAGTCCCAAGGACAGAGAGCACAAAATCGCAGAAGAATACAAAACCGTGTTCATCGAAAACATCGGCGGCGTTTTGAAAAGCGGCGAAAAACACGACGGACGCGCGCCCGACTATGACGACTGGAATTTGAACGGCGATATCCTGGTGTGGAACGAAACGCTGAACAGGTCTTTGGAACTTTCCTCCATGGGTATCCGCGTGGACGAAAAGGCGCTTTCGGAGCAGCTTGAAAAGGCAAACGCGATGGAAAGAGCATCCCTGCCCTTCCATTCGGCGCTTTTAAAGGGCGAGCTTCCCCTGTCCATCGGCGGCGGCATTGGCCAGAGCCGTCTTTGTATGCAGATTCTGAAAAAATGCCACATCGGCGAAGTGCAGGCAAGCGAATGGCCCGAGGAAACCAGGCGAATCTGCAAAGAGAAAAACGTATTCCTTCTTTAATATAGAATTCGGAGTGTGAAAGATTATGAAACTTGGCGTTGTAGGTCTTCCGAACGTTGGAAAGAGCACGCTGTTTAATGCCATTACCTGCGCAGGCGCGCAGCCGGCCAACTACCCCTTCTGCACCATTGAGCCGAACAACGGCGTGGTAGCGGTGCCGGATGCGAGACTGGACGTACTTGCCGACATGTATCATCCCGAAAAGTACACGCCCGCCGTGCTTGAATTTGTCGATATCGCGGGTCTTGTCAAGGGCGCAAGCCGCGGCGAAGGACTCGGAAACAAATTTTTAA
>JAZSFI010000063.1:0-2910 GCA_045532135.1 Clostridia bacterium
GGCATGCTGACCGGCGTCGTTATTGCCAGAACCGAATTTGTGAAAAACAATCCCGACAAGGTTGAAAAGCTGCTCTCTGATTATGAAGCAAGCGTAAAGTTTGTCAATGAAAACATCGAGGAAGGCGCTTTACTGATCGGCGAATACGGCATCGTCGCTGAAGCCGTCGCCAAGATTGCGATTCCCTACTGCAAGATCGTATGCATCAGAGGCGAGGAAATGAAGACGCTGCTTTCCGGCTATCTCAGCGTTCTTGAAGGACAGAACCCCACCGCAATCGGCGGAAAGGTGCCCAATGACGATTTCTACTACGGCGTATAACAAAAAGGCTGCAAAAGGCGGCATAAAAATCTGGGCGGTCGCATTCTGGCTGATCGTATGGCAGCTGGCGGCGATGGCCGTAAAACAGGAGATACTCTTGGTATCTCCTGTTTCCATGCTCGAAAGATGGCTGGAGCTTGTTTTAGCGATCGATTTTTGGGAGCGCGTCGCGTTTTCATCCGTTCGGATTTTTGAAGGCCTGATTCTGGGCGTTGCGCTGGGAAGCTTTTTCGGCGTGCTTGCAAGCCGGTTTTCATGGGTCAGGGATCTGATGACCCCGCTGATTTCCGTGATCCGTGCAATTCCCGTGGCGTCGTTTATCATCCTTGCGCTTGCGTGGGTGAGTGAAAAATCATTAAGCGCGTTTATTTCCTTTATGATCTGTTTTCCTGTCTTCTACACAAATGTGTTAAACGGCGCAAAGAGCGTGGACAAGGATCTTTTGGAAATGGCGCGGGTGTTCAGGCTGTCCCCGGTAAAGCGGTTTCGCTATATTTTTGTTCCGGCGGTATTTCCGTACCTGAAGACTGCGTTCAACGTTTCGGTCGGCCTTGCGTGGAAAAGCGGAACGGCGGCAGAGCTCATCACGGTTCCCATCGGCTCCATCGGCGAACTGCTTCATCAGGCTAAGATTTTTCTGGAAACGGCGGACAACCTCGCGTGGGCGTTTACCATTATTTTGCTGAGCTTATTGTTTGAACTTGTGTGCCGCGTATGTCTTTCGCTCATCGAGCGGATTTTGAAGGGAAGGTGATTGGAAAATGGAAAAAATCATTGTTTTCGATATCACCAAACGCTTCGGCGCAAAAACGGTGCTCAGCCATTTCTCGCTTGAAATTGAAAAAGGCGGCGTTTTCTGTCTGATGGGCGCGTCCGGCTGCGGAAAAACGACGCTTATACGAATCATGACCGGTCTTGAAAAAGCCGACGAAGGAAGTGTAAGCGGCGTTGACGCAAACACAATCGCTTTTGTTTTTCAGGAGGATCGCCTGATTGACCATTTAAGCGCGCTGTCAAACGCCATTCTTCCTTTGAAGAACGATGCAAATGCGAAAAAAGCCGGAATGGAAGCGCTTCATTTGCTGGGACTTGACGGCGAGGAGAAAAAGCGCGCAAAGGATTTGAGCGGCGGCATGGCAAGGCGCGTTTCCATTGCGCGGGCTATGCTTTCCAAGGCGGACATTGTGTTTATGGACGAGCCGTTTAAGGGGCTGGACAAGGAAAATAAGGAAAAGGCGATTGAATTTGTGAAAAAATACGCGAAGGGCAAGACGCTCATCGTCGTTACGCACAGCCTGAATGAGGCAAAGCTTTTGGGCGGCAGCGTATACCATATGCCCGCCTCCCGGGATAATTTAGAGGAAAAGGGCGAAAATGTGTAGTTCGCTCTTTCATTTTTTAACTGATTGTGATATGATAAAGAAAATTTTGATTTGGAGGATGTACAATGGAACGTAAGAATGCGTGGCTTTCCTATAATGAATCAGACAAAGCGGCAGTGGAAGCTGTTGCGAAAAGATATTGCGCTTTTTTGGACGCCGGAAAGACCGAGCGTGAGTGCGCAAGCGAAGCTGTCCGCCTGGCTTCCCAAAAGGGATATACCGATTTGAATGCCAAAATCGCAGCAGGCGAAAAGATTAATGCGGGCGACAAGCTGTATGTCAACTGGATGGGCAAGGCAGTCATGCTCTTTGTCATCGGCAAAGCGCCCATCGAAAAGGGCATCAACATTTTAGGCGCGCATATCGACTCTCCGCGCATCGACATCAAACAGAATCCCCTCTATGAGGAAGGGGGCTTTGCTTACCTCGACACCCACTACTACGGCGGCATCAAGAAGTATCAGTGGGTTGCGCTGCCCCTCGCCATGCACGGCGTGGTTGTAAAGCGCGACGGCACCGTTATCAATGTAAACATCGGCGAGAAGGAAGACGATCCCGTATTCTGCATAAGCGACCTTCTCATCCACCTCTCCGGCGAACAGATGAGCAAAAAGGCCTCCGAAGTCATCACCGGCGAACAGCTGGACGTCATGATCGCAGGCGCGCCCATCAAGGAAGAGGAGAAGGAAACCGTCAAGGGCTCCGTTCTTAAAATTCTCAAAGATCAGTACGGCATCGAGGAAGAGGATTTCCTTTCCGCCGAAATTGAAGTGGTTCCCGCAGGCAAGGCGCGCGACATGGGCCTTGACAGAAGCATGATCATGGGCTACGGTCACGACGACCGCGTTTGCGCCTATGCGCAGCTGGAAGCGATGTTTGATATCGAAGGAATTCCGGAGAAGACGGCGTGCTGCATCCTTGCGGACAAGGAAGAAATCGGATCCGTCGGTGCGACCGGCATGCAGGCCCGCTATTTTGAAAACGCGATGGCCGAAATCATGAATCTGACCGGCGATTACACGGAGCTCAAGCTCAGAAGAGCCCTCAAGAACAGCCGCATGCTGTCCTGCGACGTATCCGCCGGTTTTGATCCCGCGTTCGCATCCGCCTTTGAAAAGAAAAACGCCGCTTTCCTCGGAAAGGGCGTATGCTTCAACAAGTTCACCGGTTCCCGCGGAAAGGGCGGCTCCAACGACGCCAACGCTGA
>JAZSFI010000307.1:0-7355 GCA_045532135.1 Clostridia bacterium
GCGCAGGCCGTGGAAGAAAAGGAAATCGCCGAAGTCATCAGCAAAGTTCTCTATCCCGAAGACAACCACTACGAAGGCAAGGAGCTGCGCTTAAAGCAACAGTATTTCCTCTCCTCCGCTTCGGTTCAGTATGCGGTCAACGACTTTATCAAGGTCTACGGCAAAAACTTCAAAATCTTCCCCGACAAGGTTGCCCTGCATGTTAACGATACGCATCCCGGCATGGCCATTCCCGAGCTTATGCGAATCCTCATCGACGAAATGGGTCTTACGTGGGACGAGGCCGAAGACATCACCCGCCGCACCTTCGCCTACACCAACCACACCGTCATGGCAGAAGCGCTTGAAAAGTGGCCGGAGGATATGATCCGCCAGCAGCTGCCGCGCATCTACATGATTCTGGAAGAGATCAACCGCCGCGTTTGCGCCCGTCTTTGGGACTTCTATCCCGGCCAGTGGGAACGCATCGGACGCATGGCCGTGATCGGCTACGGTCAGGTTCACATGGCAAACCTGTGCGTCGCCATGTCCCACATGGTCAACGGCGTAAGCCAGATCCACGCGGACATTTTAAAGAAGAACACCTTCCATGACTTCTATCTCACCGAGCCTTCGAAATTCATCGGTATTACCAACGGTATCACCCACCGCCGCTGGCTCATGCAGTCGAACAAAGGGCTTTCTTCCCTGATTGACGAAGCGATCGGCACCGCATGGCGCAAGGACTACGAGCGCATGCAGGACATCGAAAAGTTCAAGGACGATCCCGCATTCCTTGAAAAGTTCTATAATGTCAAGCGCGCCAACAAAGAGCGCCTCGCCGAAACCCTCTATCGCCGCCAGGGCGTGATCCTTCGTCCGGACGATATGTTCGACATTCAGGCCAAGCGTCTTCACGAGTATAAGCGTCAGCTGATGAACGCCATCGCGATTCTCATCCGCTACAACAGAATCGTTGAGGATCCGAATTATACCTGCACTCCGCGCACCTATATCTTCGGCGCCAAGGCCGCGCCGGGCTATTACAGAGCAAAGCTCATCATCCGCTTAATCAACGAAATTTCCCGCCTCGTAAATGCGCATCCGCGCGCCCGCGAGCTTATGAACATCGTGTTCGTTGAAAACTACTGCGTGTCCATGGCCGAAATCATGATGCCCGCAGCCGACGTCTCCGAGCAGCTGTCCACCGCCGGCAAGGAAGCCAGCGGCACCGGCAACATGAAGTTCATGATGAACGGCGCAGTCACCATCGGCACGATGGACGGCGCAAACGTTGAAATCTTCAACGCCGTCGGCCCCGAAAACATCTATATCTTCGGCATGAGCGCCGAGGAAGTCGAGGCCGCCTACTCCGCGCCCAGCAGAGCAAGCTTCATCTTTGAAACCAACGCCGAAATCAGAAAGGCGCTTACGCAGCTGATCGACGGAACGCTCTGCCCCGGCGAGCCGGGTCTGTTCAGAGACCTGTATCATTCCCTCCTCTTCGGCGGAAACGGCCACATGGCGGACGAATATTTCGTCCTGTCCGACCTTCCTTCCTATGTCCGCGCGCAGACGATGCTTGGCGTAGACTACAAGGACCGCGCAAAGTGGATGCAGAAGGCGGTTATCAATACCGCGCGCAGCTGGATCTTCACCAGCGACCGCACCATCAAGGAATACAACGAGAAAGTATGGAATCTGGATAAGGTGGAATTATGACACACCTCTGGCACGATCCCTACAATGAAATCGACCGCTTCCCGCAGGGCGCAATGCCTGCGGGAAGCGTTGTTCGCCTTCGGTTAAAGGTCAAAGGCGACTGCGACAAAGTCTGTGTCCGCATCTGGGGCAACGAAGGCGAGCATTTCATCCCCATGCGCCGCGTATCGGGAATAACATATGAAGCCAGCGTAGATGTCGGAACGAAGGGTCTTTTGTGGTATTATTTCGTTTGCGATACCGCGGAAGGCCGCGTATACTGCGGAAAACCCGTGGGCGAAGTGTGCGCCGATTATGTGGGCGAGCCTCCGTCTTTTCAGATCACCGTATACGACCCTTCCTTCACGACCCCCGAATGGATGCGTTCTTCCGTCTGCCTTCAGATCATGGTGGACCGCTATTTCATCGGCGGCGGCAAGGCCAACGCACCCCACGGCCGGGGCGCATATCTTCATTCCTCGTGGAACGAATCGCCCAATATCCGCGTGGTCAAAAAGGGCGAGGACGGCGAAGGCATCGACTTTTTCGGCGGCAACTTAAAAGGCGTTCAGGAAAAAATCGAATACATCCGTTCCCTCGGCATAAATGCCCTTTACTTCAACCCCATCTTCCGCGCCCGTTCCAACCACAAATACGACACCGGCGACTATCATGAGATCGACCCCTCCTTCGGCACGATGGAGGATTTCGAAAATCTCATGAAAGCGTGCAAGGACGCGGGCATGCACGTCATTTTGGACGGCGTGTTCTCCCACACCGGCGCGGACAGCCGCTATTTCAACAAGTTCGGAACCTACGACTCCGTAGGCGCGTTCCAGAGCGGAAAATCGCCCTACGCAAATTGGTACCGTTTCGGCAAAACCCGATCAGAATACGATTGCTGGTGGGATTTCGATACGCTTCCGAACGTCAACGAAATGGAGCCGAGCTATCTCGACTTCATCGTAAGAAGCGAAAACTCCGTCATCGGCTCATACCTTAAAAAGGGCGCATCCGGCTGGAGACTTGACGTTGCCGACGAGCTTCCCATGGATTTTATCCGCGAGCTTCGAAGGCGCGCCAAAGCCGAGGGTATGGAAAACTGCGTGATCGGCGAAGTGTGGGAAGATCCCACCAACAAAGTCGCCTATGGAAAACACAGAAATTACGCCATCGGCGATACGCTGGACAGCACGATGAACTATCCCCTGCGCGAAAATGTGATCAGCTTTCTGACCGGAAAAATCGACGCATATGTATTTGCCGAAAGCCTGAATCACCAGCTTTCCACCCTCCCAAAACCCATGCTTTATTCGATGATGAACCTTCTGGGCAGCCATGACCGTCCGCGCATCATCAATATGCTGTGTGAGGATGAAAACAACGACCTTCCCTATGAGAAGCGAAAATTCATCCCCCTTACCAAACAGCAGTACGCCCTCGGCAAAGAGCGCTATGTAAAAGCATGGCAGTTCATTTCCCACCTTCCCGGCATGCCCACCGTCTATTACGGCGACGAAGTCGGCCTAACCGGCATCGCCGACCCCATCTGCCGCATGCCCTATCCGTGGGACAACGAAGACAAAGAACTTCGAGAGCAAATCGCCGCCATTAATATGGCGCGCCTTTCTTCCGATGTTTTAAAGCGCGGCGAAACCAGAATCACCGCCGTAAACGCAGACACCGTCAAAGTCGAAAGAACCATCAAAAACGGCCTCGACGCCTTTGGCGGAAAAGCCAGAGACGGCGAAAGCGCGTATGTACTCAAAAGATAAAACGAGAGAGCAGCAAAAAACATGCGTTTCAAGCTGCTCTCTCGTTTTTTACGGCAAATTGTGATAAGGAACGTGTTTGTACCGTTTTGACAAAGCTTTTCCGGCGGGAGCAAGCCCCCGCCCTACCGTCGTGTCATGGGTTGACAGAGGCAGAAATTGCTGTTTTTTCAGCGATTTCTGCCTGTTTTGCCCTCTTCTCTCCTGTTTTGAATGCTTCAATCAATTTAAGAAGCATACTCTCAGCAATTTTCAGTTCCTCAGGCGTCAGTCTTTCAAGCTTTTCAGTGATGAATGAAACATCATTTTCCGTTTGATTTTCAAACAGTATACTTCCGGCAGAGATATTCAGTATGTTTACAATCCGAA
Organism: Clostridia bacterium; assembly: GCA_045532135.1. Classification (GTDB taxonomy): domain Bacteria; phylum Bacillota; class Clostridia; order Christensenellales; family Aristaeellaceae; genus SFHK01. The sequence continues at coordinate 3,822 of JAZSFI010000307.1, forward strand.
TAAGCGTCAGCATAGAAATGCCCACCGCTCCACGTTCGACCGCTGAAAGCGATTTGGGGCCAATGCCGATCAGCTCCGAAAACTTTTCCTGCGTATACCCGGCCTTGACGCGTTCTCTTCGTATATTTTCTCCGATCAATTTATCGAGTTTCTTCTTCTCACTCATACGACTTACCACCATTTAGAAATTACTACCATTAGTTTATGTAATGGTGGCATTGACGAGAACCTCTTATCTGCATTATAATCATCGCATTATTAATGCGAATCAACGGAGGTAAAGCGCATGAGTAAGTTTTGTTTTTTATTAGGTCACCGGGACGCACCCGATTACCTCACCGATAAACTTGTTTCGGCAATCAATGACATTCATCGTCTGCATGGAATTGAGGATTTCATTGTAGGAAATCGCGGGAACTTTGACAGGATCGCAAAACACGCTTTCTTATTCTCAAAACGATCAAACCCAAAGATTAAGCTATATCTTCTGACCGCCTATCATCCTTGTGAAAGAAAAACGGAGATTGATTCATCCTTTGATGGGATTCTATATCCGGAAGGCATGGAATTCGTTCCGAAGAAGCTTGCAATAATAAAAGCCAATCAGAAAATGATCGAAACCGCATCCGCATTCTGTATGTAAACCATCCGGGAAATTCAAGCACTATGCTTGAAAAAATCGTTCAGCGCACAAAAAAGCATCCACTCCCCATCATCAATGTTGCTATAGACAATTTCAACCAATAAACAGCGCGGTCGTTTCACGAAACGACCGCGCTGTCATGAATAAATACCCCTTTTTACTTCTCCGAAAGCGCGATAAACTCATCCACGTTTTTGCTGATGACGTCAAGCGCCTGTCTCCAGTAGTCGGCGCTTCGGATGTCGATGCCGACGCTCATCGCTACATCCGCGACCTTGGCGCTTCCGCAGGCGGCTAAGAGGGCGTTGTACTTGGGCAGGAAGCTTGCGCCTTCCTCCAGATATTTTCCGAACACGCCCAGACCGAAGAGATGGCCGAACGCATAGGGGAAATTGTAGAAGTGAAGACCCGTGGAATAGTAATGGCTCTTGTTAATCCACATGCCGCTGTGGCGCACATCGGGATCGAGGCCGTCGCCGTAGGCTTCCGCCTGCGCGTCCAGCATCATCTGATTGAGCTCGTCCGCCGTCGGGATATGAGTCTTTCTGGCTTCGAAGACGTTCTTTTCAAAGACAAAGCGGCTGTAAATGTCAACGATGGTCTGGGTGGCTTCCATAAGGCTCATTTCAAGAATGGTGAAGCGGGTCTTGTCGTCCGCCTGAGAAAGAACGACATGGCTCAAAAGAGTTTCATTGAAAATGGACGCGGTTTCAGCAAGCGGCATGGGCGCGTCGGTCAGAAGCGCCGGTACGTTTTCCATGCACTTGTTGTGCCACGCATGTCCAAGCTCGTGGGCGAGGGTGCTGACGTCAGAGAAGGAGCCGACAAAGTTGGTCAGCACGCGGCTGATTTTTTTGTTGTGGAAGCCTGCGCAGAACGCGCCGCCCGCCTTGCCCTCCTTGGGATACATGTCGATCCAGCGGTTGTTGAACGCATGATCGATGAACGCGCCCATCTCGGGTGAGACCTTGGTGAATACGTCTACCAGCAATTTGTGCGCTTCATCGGCGGTGTAGGTCTTGCTGACTTCGCCCATCGGCGCAAAAAGGTCATAGAACGGAAGTCCGTTTTTGTGGCCGAGCAGCTCGGCTTTTTTCTTCAGGTACTTTCTGAAAACGGGCAGATATTCGCGGATTGCGGTCAGCATCGCGTTCAGCGTTTCCATATCCATGCGGCTTTCAGTCAGCTGCTGGGTAAGGTTGTCCGGATATCCCTTGATTTCGCAAAGGGTGATCGCCTGACCCTTGATAGAGCTCAAACAATACGCCATGGAGGTTTCAACTTTTTTGTAGCTTGCCATTTCCGCTTCGTAGGCAGCCTTTCTGACGGCGGGATCGGGGTCATAGGCCATGCCGCGAACGGCAGGCAGGGGCAGACTTTCGCCGTTTAATTCCACCGTGTGGTTGCCCATCAGGCGGTCGCGAAGCTTTGCAAATGCATCCGCGCCGTCCAGGGAGAGCCTTAATACCCATTTTTCCATCTCCTCGGGCAGCATGTGCCTGGCGCTTTCGGCAGCCTCGCGAAGATAGAACGCGTGGGTTTTCAAAAAATCGCTTGTTTCAATGATTTCGTCCAGATTTTCAAGCGTTCCGATATAGCGGACAAATTTTCCGGATGCAACCTGAACATCCACCATGAGATTGCTCATTTCGTCCAGGTATTTAAGCGCTTCCGGATTGTTTGCATCCGTGGACAGGGAAAGCTCGATAAAGCCGAAAGCGTTCATGACCGTGTTGTTGAGTTCGATGGATGCATTGACAGCATCGGTCAGAATCTGGCACGCGCACTTATCGCTTGATAAAATCTGTTCGGCTTCCTTTGAAAAGGCGGCGATTTTTTCAATATCCTGCCTCAGCGCCGGGTCGGAAAAGCTCTCATAAAAAACGGAAAGATCCCACGTTGCATTGTTCATAAATAATAAATCCTTTCATGTCTTTTTTTCCTTCATTATAATACACATGGAAGTTTCTGTCAAAGCCTGCATTTTGACCGATTTTGATGCATTTTCAAAAAATGCGGCAATAATAATATAAAATATGCAAAAACTCAAAATAGTTGGGCAAAAATGCGCCCATACTCAGCCTTGGGGCATCTTGCGCATTTGCGCAAAAGCTGATATAATATAAAATAGAGGGCGGGTGTACCGCCACGGGTATAGGGGCAGTATGCGCCCCAATGCTTACGGACTTGGAGGTAAAACGATGGACTGCAAGTTTTCCACAGGACTTGGCCTTGTTTCTGTGAATGAGGAAGTTATATTGAAGGTTGCCGGATATGCCGCGCTGGAGTGCTACGGCATTGTCGGAATGGCTTCCAAAAGAACTACGGACGGGATCGTTCAGATGCTTGGCATCGAGAATCTCGGTCGCGGCGTTAAAGTCGTAATCACGAACGACCGCGTGGACGTGGATCTGTACATCATCGTAGAATACGGCATCTCCATCTCCGCAGTTGCGGCTACTTTGATCGACACCGTAAAATACAAGGTGGAACACCTCACGGGCGTGAACGTCAACAAGGTAAACGTCTCGGTTGAGGATATCCGCGTTTAATTGATCACGACGCGCGATTGAAACCATCTTCGTGTTTTAAAAGATGGGTAGGCGCGAACGGGTTGGAGGAATTGGAATGGCCTTAAAGACGATTGACGGCGGCATGCTGAAAGAGATGTATCTTTCCGGCTGCGCGCTTTTAAACCAGAATCGCGAAAGCGTGGATGCGCTGAATGTTTTCCCCGTTCCGGACGGAGACACGGGCACAAACATGTCGCAGACCATGAACGCGGCCGTAAAAGAACTCAATAACCGTCCCTTCACCAGCGTTGGCGACGTAGCCTCCGCTGTGGCGCGCGGCGCGCTCAAGGGTGCGCGCGGCAACTCCGGCGTTATCCT
>JAZSFI010000008.1:0-7259 GCA_045532135.1 Clostridia bacterium
CAGCGTTGTTTCAACCCCGAAGGAGATATCCGCCGGGTGCGGTTTATCCGTTCGGTTTGATATAAAAGATGCCTCCAATGTAAAAAGAATCGTTTCTCGGGAAAAAAGTTCCAATCTCATCGGACTGTACCGCGTGGATCCGTCTCTCGGACGTGGAAGGCTCTCCGTTTTATAAAAAAAGAGAACTTTTTACACACACAGCGTATCGGAAATCACATTCATTGTATATAATAGTTTAGGTTTATTATAAGGAGATACCAATGACAAAAGATCGTGCATTTCAAGTATTCGAAGCCCTGTCCGAACTCTATCCTGAGGCGAGGGCAGAGCTTCATTTTTCAAATCCGTTTGAAACGCTGATTGCCACCATGCTGTCCGCGCAATGCACAGATAAACGCGTAAACATGGTGACAGAAACCCTGTTTCGCGATTTCCCGGATGCGCGCAGCATGCTCACTTTAACCCAGGAAGCGCTTGAAAGCCGTATCCGCGAGTGCGGCCTTTACAGAATGAAGGCCAAGCATATCCTTGAATCATGCGAGATTCTCGTCCGCGAATATGACGGACGCGTGCCGGACACCCGAAAAGAACTCATGTCGCTTCCGGGCGTTGGACAAAAAACCGCAGGCGTCGTTCTTCTCGCCGCATTCGGAGACGATCAGATCCCGGTTGATACGCATGTATTCCGCGTCTCCAACAGAATCGGGCTTGCCAAAGCCAATACGCCGGACAAGGTCGAAATTCAGCTGCGGGACGTGATCCCGGAAGGCGAACGCTCAAGAACGCATCATCTTCTCATCTGGCACGGAAGAAGAATCTGTCATGCACGAAATCCCGAATGCGCAAAATGCCCCCTGAACGGCACGCTTTGCGAAAAGAACTTATAGTTAAGGAGAACACAGAAAATGCCTCTTTTTGTTGATACCGTAAACATCCGCATCAAAGCGGGCGACGGCGGAAACGGCTGCGTTTCTTTCCATCGTGAAAAATATGTACAGGCCGGCGGTCCCGACGGGGGCGACGGCGGACGCGGCGGAAACGTCGTTTTTCTGGCTTCCGATCGGCTTCATACCCTTATGGATTTCCGCTTCAAGCGCTCCTTTGCCGCTGAAAACGGAAAGGACGGAACCAGTTCCAGAAGAACCGGTCTTTCCGGGCAGGACGTCGTCATCGAAGTTCCGCGCGGCACGGTTGTTCGCGATCAGGATACGGGCAAAGTGCTTCTGGATCTTGTGGAAACCGATGTTCCCAAAATCCTTCTGCGCGGCGGAAACGGCGGATTCGGAAACCAACATTTCGCAACGCCCACGCGTCAGGCGCCCAATTATGCAAAGCCCGGCGAGCGCGGAAGGCAGCTGAACGTCACGCTTGAGCTTAAATCGATTGCGGATCTGGGGCTTGTCGGCTTCCCGAATGTCGGAAAATCGACAATTTTGTCCGTCGTGACCTCAGCAAAACCGAAAATCGCCAATTATCACTTCACAACGCTCGCTCCGAACCTTGGAATTGTCCAGCAGGACAACTTCAGTTTCATCATGGCGGACATTCCCGGCATTGTTGAGGGCGCAAGTGAAGGCGTTGGGCTTGGATTCGACTTTTTGCGCCATATCGAAAGAACGCGCATGCTCCTTCACGTTCTGGATATCTCCGGCAGCGAATGCCGCGATCCCAATGAAGATTTTGACGCGATCATGAAAGAGCTTGAAGCATATGGAAAACTCAAGGACAAGCCCATGATCGTCGCTGCAAACAAAAGCGATCTTCCCGGCGCAGAGGAAAACCTTCTTCGCCTGAAAGAAAAGCTGGAAGGCACGGGCATTCAGATCTTCCCCGTGTCCGCAGCAACCCACAAGGGCTTTACAGAGCTTATGCGCGCCGTTGTCAAAATGATCAAAGCCCTGCCCGAAGTCGAGCCGTTTGAAGAAGAAGTGCTTGAAGTCGAAAAAGAAGAACTTACCTTCTCCATCCACAACAGTGGAGACGCATATGAAGTTACCGGAAACGCAGTTGAAGAGCTTATGCGCGCCGTCAACTTCGGCGATGAGGATTCCCTCAAGTTCTTCCATCGCTCTTTGCGCAAAATGGGCGTAATCGACGCGCTCAGAGATGCAGGCGCGGGCGAGGGAGACACCGTTCGGATCGACAATATGGAATTTGAATTTATGGAGTAAAATGGAGGTATTCTGATATGACCACAAAACAGAGAGCCGGACTTCGTTCCATGGGCGCAATGCTTCAGCCCATTCTTCATATTGGCAAGGAAGGCATCGGCCCCACCCTTTTAAAACAGGCATACGATGCGCTGGAAGCCAGAGAGCTGATCAAAGTAACCGTGCAGCGCAACGCGCCCTATACCGCGCGCGAAGCCTGCGAAGAACTTTGCGAAAAAGTTCATGCAGAGCCTGTACAGGTCATCGGAAACCGCTTTGTAATCTACAGAGAGTCCCGCCAGCACAAGACCATTGATCTTGATGCGCTGCTTTAATCGGAGAGAAATTCGTATTGAGACTGAGATATCAGGCTGAATACGGCGGCAAAGGCCAACACAGACGCGAAAATCAAATATAGCATCTTTCCAAAGAAAATATAGTTCAGAGTCAGAAGAAGAGCGCAGGCAATATAGCGAAGCGCTCTTTTTCTGTTGATAAAAGATTTTATCCTGTACAAAAACCGAACGCGCTTTTCCGCTTGCGGAACCGATATTTCAAGATCATGTTTTCTTGCAAGCTTTATCAGTCTGCTTTTTTCAAGAATCTGCACATCCGGATTCGTAAGCTTAATCGGCATAAGCTTTACATCTGGATCGCTTTTCCCAGGAACGGCAAAAAGAATTTTGTCCGCCAAATGTTTTCTGCGGATTTCGCGCCACACGGCTAAAAGATCATCCGGCGAAATCTTGTATTTTCTAAGCACAACCAGCGCATAGCGGATCTCTTTTGCGCCTTCATTAAAAAGCAGACATCCCGCATCCAACCTCTCCGAATGAAGACGGTATTTTTTTGTAAGAAGTCCGTACACAGCATTCAGAGCGTCTTTTTCATCTGCATAGATCAGTGCCTTGACCTTTTTTTGCGACATGCTCCTCTTTTTTCGCGCTTGCCTTTTCTTTGCTTTTTTTATAAAAGCATTTATAAGAACGCCGATGCAGAAAGCTGAAATGGCGGAAAGCAAGCCAATGATTCTTGCGTCCTTTCCTGTAAACGACAATATGACAAACAATACAAGAAATGCGCCCGATGAAACAAATGCAACATCCAGATATCTTCCCATTTTTATCCTCCAAAGGATTTTTGTAAAGTATCGGGCGCAACTCATACAATTATTCATTGTAAATCATTTGATTTTAGTGTATAATATAGGCGGAAGGAGGATGAATATGGAATTTACCGAAATGCAGTCGCTTTTAAAATCCTCCATAACAAACTTACGATACCTTCATACGCTCGGTGTGATCGATACAGCCGTGTCCCTTTCAGAAAAATTCGGATGCGACAAAGAAAAAGCGCGTATTTCCGCGCTTCTGCACGATGCGGCAAAACCAATGGCAATCTCTGATATGATTGAAATTTCAGTCTCGGAAGGCTTTGCTCCCGACGAATTTGAAATCTCCGCGCCGCCGGTTCTTCATGCGCCTGCCGGCGCGGCAGTCGCAAGGCGCATGTACGGCATTACCGATCCTGAAATATTAAACGCCATACGCGCGCATACCATCGGCTGCATACGGCCCTCAAAGCTCGACGCGATACTCTTTGTCGCAGACTTTATCGAGCCCGGGAGAAAACCCTTCAAAGGTCTTGAAGAAGCGCGAAGGCTCGCCGAATACGACCTGCTTGCCGCTTTGAAAACCTGCGCCCGTCTTTCAGGAGAATATGTCCTGTCCCAAGGCGGCAAAATGCACCCGACCACCATCAAAATGATTAATGATACGGAGGATCTCATATGATAAACAACCCCAATTCTCTTGCCATGACCATTGCGACCATTCTGGACAACAAAAAGGCCGACAATATCACAATTCTGAAGGTTGACCATTTAACCTCGATCACCGATTATTTCGTCATTGCTTCCGGCCGCAGCGCGCAGGCGGTTCATACGCTTTATGAAGAGGTGACTGACAAGCTTGCCGAGAAGAATGTTCTTCCCCGCAGAAACGATGGCGTCCGCGATTCCCGCTGGATTGTTCTGGATTACGCAAGCGTAATCGTTCACCTTTTCCATCCGGAGGAAAGACAGTTTTACAACATCGAACGTCTTTGGAACGACGGTACGAACGTTGTTCCCTTCGTTTCTGTAGAAGAACAAGCTGAATAAGGAGAGTTTCGGTATGAAAATCTTTATTTCATCCGATATGGAAGGCACCGCCGGCATCGTTCATTGGGACGAAACCGAAAAAGGCAAGGATGGATATGCCCATTTTTCCGCCCAGATGTCAAGGGAAGTAGCAGCGGCATGCGAAGGCGCAAACCTCGCAGGCGCATCCGAAATCTTCGTAAAGGATGCGCATGATTCTGCGCGCAACATAAATCCCGAACTTCTGCCCGAAAATGTCCGCATCTTCAGAGAATGGGGAAGACATCCCTACTCCATGATGGCCGGCCTTGACGAAAGCTTTGACGGTGTTTTCTTTACCGGCTATCATTCCGCCGCGGGCATGAACACAAATCCCTTGTCTCATACCATGAACACCCAGAACATGTATGTGAAAATCAACGGCGAAATCTGCTCCGAGCTAATGCTCAACAGCATGACGTGCGCTTATCTGGGCATTCCCGTATATATGGTCACGGGCGATCAGGGCCTGTGCGACTGGATGAAAACAAAGTGCCCGGGAACAACTGTCGTTCCTGTAAGCGAAGGCTTTGGCGCAGGAAGCGTTTCGATGCATCCAAACGCCGCCATAAAGGCAATCCGCGAAAGCGCTGAACAAGCGCTCAAGGCGGACAAAAAGGCCTGCATGTATCCGATGCCCGAGCATTTCAACGTTGAAATCTGCTTTAAAAAGCACATGAAAGCTTCCGGCGCGAAGTGGTATCCGGGTTGCAGACAAACCGGCGTTTTCACCGTGGAATTTGACGCAGACGACTATATGGACGTCCTTAAATTCATTTATTGGGTTTTGTAAGAAGGAGAAGACAGCATGCGCAGACTGACGGCGGACAGTATCAATATAAGAAAGCTCTCTTTGATGGCGATACTGGTCAATTCCGCGCAAATCGCCTCCGCCGTGTTTATTGCCGGTATCCTCATTTTTTCGCCCATGCTGATTGGAAGTCTTTCGATGCGCGTGCTTCTGATTGCAGTTCTCGCAGTGACCGCTGTCGGCGCAATTTTGGATATTCGCGAAGCCGTCCGAACACGCATATTAAGCAAGCACGCCGATATGCTCGTTGATTCCATCGATAATCTCACAACGCTGAATATCGCAATGCGAAAACAGCGTCACGATTTTATGAATCATCTTCAGGTGATTTATTCGCTGCTTGAGCTTAATGAACCCAAAGAAGCGATCAATTACATTGAACGCGTCCATACCGACCTTAACAAGGTCGGCAAAATCCTTAAAACCGCACATCCCGCAATCAATGCGCTGATTGCGGCAAAAGCGAACGATGCAGAAGAGGCGGGCATTGCATTTAACGTGAATGTGTCGTCCCCGCTCGAGCATTTACCGCTTCCGGCGTATGAAATCTGCCGTTCTCTTGGAAACCTGATCGATAACGCATTTGACGCGCTGATCGGACAAACAGGCGGCTTGATCCGTTTATCCTTTGAGGAAACATCCGCTGTCTATCGGCTGACCGTATCAAACAACGGCCCTTCCATTGATCAGGAATCGCTTGATCGGATTTTCACCGCCGGATACTCCACCAAGGGTGCAGACAGGGGAATGGGACTTTCCATCGTTTCGGAAATCGCCGGATCGGTCGGCGGCGCACTGTACGTCGATTCTCAAACAGCGCTCACCAAATTTATCATCGAGCTCCCAAAGTCCATATAAAACACGCCTGCACGGAAAGAACACCGTACAGGCGTGTTTTTGCACATTTTTTTACAGATACGTCCATTTTACCAGATACATATAACTTGAATAAACAAAGAACAAAACCCAAACGATGAAAATCAGAACCTTTGAAAAGCGGTTTCTGTTCATAAGAATCGCTGCAAAGGGATAGAGGCAGTAAAGCGCAGAAATATATCTCGGACCGCTGATCAGCATGGTAGGGGAGAGCGTCACAAAGAGATATACGACGGAATAGGCGAGATCCGAAGGGTGCGCTTCCTTCTTTACAAAAAAGAGAATCAATACCGACAAAAGAATCGCGGTTGTTTGCGGAAGATATACGCCCGTCTGATACCATTTTTCAAAGGGATAAAAAAGAAATCTGATGGAATATTCGGCAGTTTTATAGATATTTCCGGCTTCCTGTCCCCAATGGTTTTTCTGGTATTCAAGAAACTTAAACGCGTCTCCCGTCACGATTTTATTGATGATGAGATACAATAAAAAGCCCGACAGGATCAGAAGGCACTTTAAAAATGCAGCTGCGGATACTTTGAAGGCGCGCGCGATACGCGATTCATTTTCGCCGATTCTCCTTATATATCCAAGGCGCGAGCGAATCATTTCAAAAAAAACGCAGACGGCTGTTATTGCACCCGGAAGACGCGTAAACGAGCAAAGAGCGCCCAGCAAAATCGCAAGATTAAAACGCCGTTTACGGGCGAAATAAACGCATGCAACCGTCAGAAGAAAAAACAGCGATTCCGTATAGGGGACAGAATAAAACACAGCGCCCATCGAGAACATAAAAAGCCAAACGGATGTGCGAGCAATTCTTTCACCGTATGCCTCATATGATAAAAGATACAAAAACACGCCGCCGGCAATCAGGCAAGTGTTTGAAATAACGGCGGCCGAAACAAGAGAGTTTCCCGTCAGCAGATTCATAATACGAATCAGATACGGAAACAAAGGATAAAAAACGATGTGAAGGCGTGCATCGCCTTCATTTACATATCCGTGTTCTGCGATTCCGATATAATGCGGCGCATCCCATTGTTTGAAAATAAATTCTCTAAAATCATAAAGATGCGTCGTCTTTCCTTCAATCATAAAACCGATCTGACCGATCAGAAGAATGAGAATCCTTGAAAGCAAAAAAACGCAAAACACACGCAGGCAAATTTTTCCTATGTGTTTTGTGTTTTTTCTCGGCGTATACATTTTGCCGTAAAGGAATATATCGATTTTTCGAATG
>JAZSFI010000155.1:0-1893 GCA_045532135.1 Clostridia bacterium
GGAGCAGACGTTCCGTATTGCGAGGCAGGCGGTTTTTGCAGAGTTCGGGGAATTGGTGAAATGGTCGAAAGCATCCCTGATGCGCCTCAAAAATATATCGTTTTTACGATCGTTGGAAACGGTCTGTCAACGCAGGCTGTATTCAGCGATTTTGATCAAAGAAATGATACTTGTCTTGGAATCGATATGGCTGCAGTTCAGAAGGCGCTGACGCAGTGGGACGTAAAAATGCTAAAAGAGCTCGGCGCAAATGCGCTTGAAAGGGCTGCAATTCGCCAGATTCCTGAAATTGAAGGAAGAATACAGGCGTTTTACGCACTCGGCGCAAAGTATGCGCGCATGTCGGGCAGCGGTTCATGCGTCTACGGTGTTTTTGAGACGAGGGAAGAAGCCGAAGCGTGCGCCGGGAAGCTTCCGGGCGCAATCATAACAAGGACGCTTACGCAAGCGTCGCGAATCTGAAAAAAGAAAAGTGAATAAAATTATCAAAAGAAACCAATGCTAATTTCATCCCGGACAGGAGATGAAATATGCATCGGTTTTTTATTTTATTGATCGTACTTACGATGTGCGTAATGCCCGCGGCAAAGAGCGAAGCGCTTCCCGTCAGACTTCATGTGATTGCGCAAAGCAATGAAGAAAGCGCGCAGGAAATCAAACTTCACGTAAGAGACGAAGTTGTCAAAAAGGCAAGAGAGATTACGGAAAACGCTGAAAGTGCGCAGGATGCGTACGTAAGGCTTTTTACATCAATCGGCGAAATTCGCTCCGTTGCGCGAAAGGCGGCCGAGGAATACGGCTTTGAAGGCGAAATTGAGGCTGTCGTTACAAGAGAGCATTTTCCGGCGCGGCTTTATGGGAATATGATCCTGAAAGAAGGGCAGTATCCGACCGTGCTTGTGAAGATCGGAAAAGCAGAGGGAAAAAATTGGTGGTGCGTGATCTACCCGGATTTGTGCCTATATGGAGAAAGAACAGAGGGCAATGAGATACGTCTCTATTCCAAATTCGGATACTGGATCAAACGCTGGATCGGCAGGTGGAGTGTATGAAAAAAAGTTTGAGTTTGCTTGTAACGTTTGTGTTTGTGCTTTCGATCGTTTTTCCTTCTTGGGCGAGGGCGGATATTGTTCTTGAAATCGGTTCGCGCGGTGAAAACGTTACAAAGGTACAAAAACGATTGATTCAATACGGTTATCTTTCGGGAACTGCCGACGGCAGATACGGCGAAAAAACGCGGGCGGCAGTTGAGTGGTTTCAGAGACGAAACGGACTTGAGGTTGACGGACGGGTTGGAAAAAAGACAGCCGCAGCGCTCGGCGTTACGCTGACGGGCGGCGGAAGCACATCGTCATCGACATCCGCATCGATTGTATCAAGCGATCACAGGCTACTCGCAAAGCTTGTTTATGCGGAGGCGAGAGGGGAAAGCTACAAAGGACAGGTGGCGGTTGCGGCGGTTACGCTCAACCGCGTTGCATCTTCGTCTTTTCCCAACACATTATCGGGCGTTGTCTATCAGTCCGGCGCATATTCGTGCGTGAGCAACGGAAGCATAAACAATACCCCCGATTCGACCGCCATCCGTGCGGCGCTTGAAGCAATGAACGGATGGGATCCGACAAACGGATGCCTGTATTATTACAATCCAAGGCTGACAAACGACAAATGGATCAAAAGCCGTCCGGTTGTGACGGTGATCGGAAACCACAATTTTGCAAAATAGCGGAGGTTATTTATGAAAAACATAAAAAATACCTTTTTCGCTTGTCTTCTTATCGTGAGCGTTCTGTTTACGGCCGCTTCTTCTGCAAAATCTTTGGTTCATAAGGAAGCAGACAGGCGATACGCTTTCTATCAAAAGGCGCTTTATGAGGCGGCGGAAGAAATGAG
>JAZSFI010000084.1:0-4628 GCA_045532135.1 Clostridia bacterium
CTAAGACCGCTTGGCCTCCGACTTTACTCGTCGATCGTGGTGGGAACGTCGAGAGAGAGCTCCTCAAGCAGCGTGGTATTGATGTACCAGGTGGGCTCGTGGTTTACGTTCTGGGCTACGAGATAGCCGATGTAATAGCTCTTGCCGTCAGAGGCGGGAATGGAGTCGCCTGCGTTGTTCAGGGGAAGGCGGCTTACGTAGTTGGGCATGATCTCGGGAGTGAGATACTCGTCCAGCGGGAGAAGGAAGCCCTGCGTTACGCCGTAGTCTTCTACGTCAACGCTGTTTCCGATAATCATGTCGGGAAGTTCATCGGAGTTGAACATGATGTTGGACTGGGTATCCCAATCGGCATCCTTGACGACGCGGAAATCGACGTGTACGCCGGTTTCTTCTTCGATCTTCTTGAAGTACCAAAGATTGTTGAAGTCTACGTTCTGGTTTTCAAGAGAGTACTGGAACGCGGTAAGGGTTACTTTTTCTTCCTCTGCGAATGCAGACGCGCCGATGACCATCATGAGCGCAAGAAGAAGGGCCAAGAGTTTCTTCATGTGAATTCCCCTTTCTTATTTTGTTCAAACGCTTGCGCGTATGAATTCAGTTTGAATCAGCCTTTGAGCGAGCCGATCATTACGCCCTTTACGAAATACTTCTGCATGAAAATGTAAAGCAGAACGGCGGGAACGGTTGAAACAACGATGCAGCAGTATTTTGCAACTTCTGCTTTGCGCATGGCTTCCTGAAGACCGCCAAGGTTATCTGCATATGCGGCAAAAAATGTTTCGCTTGAACCCGAAATCGAGAGCGAGGCAAGAATTTCTCTTAGGATTGTCTGAAGCGGAAGATAATCGCGGTTGGAAAGGAATACAAGACCTGTAAAATAGTCGTTCCATTTGGCAACGCCGTAGTATACGCTCAAAACCGCGATAATTGTACCGGAAAGTGGAAGAACGCATTTAAAGAAATAAGTGAAGTGATTGGCGCCGTCCATGACCGCGGCTTCGTACAGCTCGTTGGGAATGGAGGATTGGATGTAGGTTCTGGCCACCATAAGGTTCCAAACGGAGACGGCGTTCATAAGAATCATGACGGTTCTGGAATTGTAAAGACCGAGGGATTTGACATTCAGGAAGATCGGGATCAGACCGCCTGAGAAAAACATGGTAAAGGTAATCAAAAGATTTACGACCCTTTTGCCGGAGAAGGTGCGGGAAAGGGCATATGCGGATGCGAGGGTGATCAGAACGCTTAAAACCGATCCGCCGACAGTATAAACGATACTGTTAACATAGCTTGTCCAAAGTTCCTTGTATTGAAATACAGCTTCGTAACCCATGGTGGAGAAATCCTTCGGCCACCAGATGACTTCTCCAGCAAGTACTGCATCAGGATCGGAAACGGAAGCGATGATAATCAGCCAGAGGGGATACAACGTGATAAAAAGAACGACGATCCAGAAAAAGAGATTGATTGCGTTGAATGCTTTATCGGATTTCGTTTCATGAATGCGGATGCCTTTTACTTCTTTTGTTATCTTGGCCATGTGGTACGCCTCCTTTCCTCAGAATAAGCTGATTTCGCTCATTCGCCTTGAGATTGTGTTTACAATCACGATAATCGTAAAATTGATAACATTCAGGCACAAACCGATTGCGGAGGTATAGGAATACTGTGCTTTTCCAAGGCCGACATTATAAACGTAGACGCCGATAATGTCTGAAGTTGCGATATTGCCGGAGGTTTGAAGAAGGATTGCTTTATCAGTGTTGGAAGAAAGGAGCGATCCGCAGTTCAGTATGAGCATCATAACGGAAATGGGAATCAGATGCGGAATGTCAATATGCAGAATCTTTTTAAAACGGGTAGCGCCGTCAATGGTTGCCGCTTCATACAGCTGCGGATCGATGCTGGTCAAAGTTGCGATATAGAGAATCGTATTCCATCCGGCGTTTTGCCAGATATCCGAACCAACGAAAAGCGGTCTGAACCAGCTCGCTTCGATCATGAAGAAAATCGGCTGTCCGCCGAAAGCCCTTATAACATGATTGATGATTCCGTTTTCCGGAGAGAAAAACAGATAAATCATACCCGCAAGGACAACGGTTGAGATGAAGTGAGGAACATAGATAACAGTTTGAGTAAATCCTTTGAAGCGCTTGCTGTTGAGCTGATTGAGCATAATGGCAAGCAAAATCGGGAGTGGGAATCCGAACAGAAGGCCGTAGACATTCAAAAGCAATGTATTGGCAAACATTCTTCCGCAGTAATAGGATGAAAAGAAGGTGCCAAAGTGCTCCAGACCAACCCATCTGCTTCCTACGATGCCGAATGCGGCTTTGAAATCCTTAAAAGCGATCTGTATGCCATACATGGGGAAATAGCAGAATACCAGAAAAAACGCGAGAGTGGGAAGCATAAGTACCCACAGCTGCCAATCGCGGTTGAGCGCTTTTTTGAAGCGTTCCGTCAGCGGCTGATTCTGAAGATCCGTTTTCTGTGCCTGTGACAAGTGGATCCCCTCCTCATAAGATTAGTTAGAGTGGCTTAATTATAACATTAAACTGCTTGGATGTAAAGAGACAAAAATAATTTGTTTAAAAATAATTATATGCAATTGATTTTCTGTGCGAATTTGGTATAATGAGAAAAAAGGAAGAAGGATGTGAATGCTCGTGCTGCCTGAAACCAAGGTATCTTTTCATATTAAAGATGAGAAAATACAAAAACTGTATGACATTGCAGAAGAAAAATGCAAGCTGAATCTGAATAATTTTGCCGGACGTCAGGTTTTGGTGGAGGGCGGCGGATACGTAAAGATATGGCTTGAAACTCAGCCCATGGGGGGAGAAATGTATGCCAAGCGAAATTTGGAGGCTGCGCTTAATAACCAGCTGTTCTTTATGGAAACGCAAAGAGAAGATGGAAGACTTGCGGGCTCGATTGAAAATAAACCCGAATTGAATTCGGTTGAAGCGCAGTTCAACAAATTTCAGGGATTTTGTTTTCCGTGGCCTGCGCTCAATATGTATTATTGGATCGGACGGGACGCGGAGTACTTGAAGAAGCTGTACAAAACGCTTGAAGCATTTGACGCATACCTTTGGAAAACGCGCGATTCAAATGGCGACGGATGTCTTGAATCTTTCTGCGTATATGATACGGGCGAAGATAATGCGGTAAGATACGGTGACTCTCCTGTTTATTGTACCGAAGATTTTCCGCCGGAAAACAGTTTCGTGGTTCCGATGGAATCCATGGACATTATGTCTTTTTCATACAGCGCAAGGGATACGCTTTCTGAAATCAGCAGAATCCTGCAAAACGGAAAAGAAAGCGCCTGGCGGCAAAAAGCGGACGAAGTAAAAACTGCTTTGAAACGACACCTTTGGAATGAGGATAAAGGCGCGTGCTATGACAGGGACAAAAACGGAAACGCTATCGATGTTCTTGTACACAACAATTTAAGGTGCATGTACTGGGGATCGTTTTCCAAGGATATGGCGGACCGTTTTGTCAAGGAGCATCTTTTAAATCCGGATGAATTCTGGACGAATGTTCCGCTGGTTTCGGTTGCGGCGAATGATCCGGCGTTTCGAAACGCGGTGGAAAACAACTGGAGCGGTCAGGCGGAAGGGCTTACGTATCAAAGGGCGATTCTCGCGCTTGAAAGATATGGGTATGAACCCATCGTTACAAAGCTCGGATACAAGCTTATGGAAACGGTGATCAACGGCGGTTACTATTTTACGCAGCAGTATGATCCGTTCACAGGCGCACCCAGCCGCGTGTCTCCAATTACAAAAGAACCCATTCCAGAGGGAAGCGATGAGGAAGGGCAGGACGCCTACGGGCCTACGCTTTTATCCGTTCTCGAATACATCGCTCATATCTGGGGCGTGCATATGCAAATGGGTGAAATCTGGTTCAGCCTCGGAAGCGGAAAGGAATATGAATATACGCAGGTATGGGGCGAAAACACGTATACCGTAAAAAGCGACGGCGAGACGGCGCATATTTTTATAAACGGTGAAAAGCGATACACGGAGAAAACCGGCGTTCGCATTGTGACGGATGAAAAGGGCGATTATTTAAGAAAGGTAAGAATTGAAGAGTAACGGGAGGGGAAAAGAATGGTGACGGTAAAGGTTCGAATTGACGGCGCGGGCGGCATGCCGATGCCTGAGACTGTGCTGAAATCCACCTATGTTTCCGCGCTTGATTTTGAGCCCGATGAAAGAAGAATGACCATTGATACCGAGGGTACGGTTCAACTGGCTGTTACCCAAGCGCCATATATGGTTCATGTCAAAATGCCTGTACCGCTGTATGGTCATCTCTGGGTCATTGCAGATAATATGGGACAGGGGTATACGGGCGATTTTGTGGACTTTGTGACCGAAGCGATCCGGACGTATGTCTATTACGCAAAAAAGTATGCCGAGGGGATTGAACTGTCCGCAAAAACAAAGGGGCACCTGGAAGCAGCGATGGAATTTGAACATCTTGCAAATCGCGGAATGGACACGCCCGACAACCGTCTGTACGGTCTTTCCCACGCGATTTATGCAGCGGAGGGGGCGCGTTTTGAAAGAGCGCAGAAAATTGCTTATGCAAATCCGAGAAATGAC
>JAZSFI010000061.1:0-4935 GCA_045532135.1 Clostridia bacterium
GATGGGCAGAACAAAGAAAAGGCCGATGGCCAGAATCACAGCCAGAATGACCGCCGTTGCCATCATGATATCATCGGGCTTGCAGTGAAAGATTTTGGCAAGCTTCTTTTCGAATTTGCTCGGCTCCTCCGCGTCAAATCCGGCCATATCGGCGGACTGCGTGATCGTATTCATGCCGTCCACGAGCATCATGCCGAAATTCACTACGCCGCGGATGACCGGCCATGTCATCCATTTATGTTTTACCTTTTTGACGGGTTTGGTCACATATGTGATCGTTCCGTCCTGCTTTCTGACGGCGATCGCCTCGCAGTCGGGACTGCGCATCATGACGCCTTCCATAACGGCCTGACCGCCGACAGAGGGACACGCATCCGGATATTTGCCTGTCCACCAATGTTTGAATGCCTCTTGAAATTTACTCATCTCAAAAATACCTCTATTATCGCATAAAACAAATAAAACAAAACAGACCGGGCGTGCATGCCCGATCTGTTGTAGCCATTGCGCACGCCGAAGGGTTGCAATCGCAGATAAGCGATTACATGCCGTAGCGCTTCTTGAAACGGTCAACGCGTCCGCCGCTGTCAACGAGCTTCTGCTTGCCGGTGAAGAACGGATGGCACTTGGAGCAAATGTCAACGCGCAGTTCCTTCTTCACAGAACCGGTTTCGAAGGTTTCGCCGCAAACGCAGCGAACAACAGCCTTACCATAGTTCGGATGGATCTTCTCTTTCATTTGTCTCACCTTTCTTGCACAGACTTGCAAGTCCGCACAAACCGGATTGTCGTTCGCTTGAGCATACGGCATCCGGTGTCGTCATGCAGAAGATATTATAACACAACGTCCTTTCAAACGCAATGGATTTTTCGTCATTTTACACTATTCTTACGTGCAGATGCGCTATCCAAGGTGATATCCTTCCCTTTGCCATGCTTCAATCCAGCCTTTCATTTTAAGCGCGAATTCCTTGTTGTCCTTCGTTTTTTCCATCAGGGAAATCACCTGTTCCGTCATGTCTGAACCCGTCCTTGCAAGAAGCAGTTTCCTTACATTCTGCGCACACATTCTATGCGCTTCATCCGCCAAAAGATCATCCCGCCTTGTTCCGGACTTGATCAGATCGATCGCCGGGAAGATGCGCTTTTCCGAAAGCTTTCTGTCCAGATGCACTTCCATGTTTCCTGTACCTTTGAATTCTTCATATATGATGTCGTCCATGCGGCTTCCCGTATCAATCAGGGCGGTTGCAATGATTGTTAGGCTCCCCCCGTTTTCAATCGCGCGGGCAGAGCCGAAAAAGCGTTTGGGCTTGTGAAGCGCGCCCGGATCGAGCCCGCCGGAAAGCGAGCGGCCCGTCGGCGGAATCACAAGATTATAAGCGCGCGCAAGACGCGTGATCGAGTCCATGAGAATCACAACATCCCTGCCCGCCTCCACCAGCCGCTTTGCCCGCTCCAGCGTCATTTCGCTTAGCCGCACATGGTTTTCGGGGCGTTCGTCGAAGGTTGAATACACGCATTCGGCGCTGATTTCGCGCCTTATGTCCGTAACTTCCTCCGGACGCTCGTCAATCAGCAGCATAATCAAATGGATTTCCGGATGATTTTTCAGAATCGAGCGCGCGATTTTTTTAAGCAGCATCGTCTTTCCCGCCTTGGGCGGTGAAACAATCATGCCTCTCTGCCCTTTTCCGATCGGTGCGATCAGATCCATAAACCTAAGGGAGAGGTCGCTTTCTTCCCCATCTTTTTCAAGATATATGCGTTTTGTCGGATAAACAGGCGTAAGAGAGTCAAACTTAATACGGCGAATGAGGCTTGAAATCAAGCCCCCATTGACCTTTGACACAAAGGTCAGCCCCATATATTTATCGTTTTCCCTTTGCGGGCGCACGCTGCCTTCAATGAAATCGCCGTTTCTCAAATTAAACCTTTTGATATGCTGAACGGACACATAAACATCGCTTTTTCCGGGCAGAAAGTTCTCTCTTCGCAAAAATCCGTATCCTTCCGGCTGAATTTCAAGTACGCCTGAAGCATTGTTTCTCTCATCCGGCCTTTTTGAAAACTCGCCCGGAATTCTTGCGTGCGCGCCTGTGGCGTATTGCGCCGCGCGCCTTATAAGCGGCAAATCCTTTTTGCTTTCCGCTTGCTCTTCTTTCAAAAAAACAGCCGGAGGCGCTTCATTGTGCACCCCGGCTTCATCTGTATTTTGCGTATTCTCATTTGTCTCTTTTTGCATCCTTGAAGCAAAGCTTTTCTCGATAATATCGATAATTTGCCCTTTGAGGCTGCCCGATGGAATTCTGATCCCGTTTTCACGGGCAAGCTGCTTTAAAGATGCAACGGTTTTCGTGGTAAGCGTTTGATGATCCAAGCGCATAACCTCCGCTACGATTTCATACAATTCAGTTTTTTACGCAAACGGCAATATCCCGCATAACCGCCTGCTCTACCCAATGCTCCATATTGTCATACGCGCCGCCGCGCATTACCTCAAACCCCGCTTTCTCCATAATCACCCGGACACGCTCGGTTTTCAGCGTATGAGTATTGTAGGAAAGCGAGATTGCGCCGCCCCTTTTAAGCGTCTCGCGCCATGCGGGAAGACAGGAGAGAAGCATGTTTTCAAAGCTCTTCGCCCCGCCCTGACCATTCGGCGCGTGCTGCACGCCATAGGGTAAATCAGCGCAAATGATGGAAAAGGCTTCTTTTCCAAAGATTTTTGCGGCATTACCCGCATCTGAGATCGCACAATTCAAATTGAGCGCTTCGCCCTTTTCGCCGCCGAAGCGCACGCTGTGCACATTGACCGCGCCCTTTGACGCAAGGGTGCGCGATGATTGCGTCCTCTTATGCTTGATTTTGTTGAATTTCAAATATTTCTCAAAAAAAGACACGCATTCCAGGACGTCCTTTTTGTCCGCGTCGATACCGGTAGCGTTCCATTCGCGGTTGACCGCCTGAAACAGCGTCGTTCCGCGGCCGCACATGGGATCAAGAAGATGGATTTTTTCATCCGCTTCATTCAATCGGCAGGAATACAGCGCAAGATTAATCAGCTGCTGCGTAAATCTTTCGTTCGTCTTTCCCTTGTATTTCTGAATGGCGGCAAGATCGCTGCCCAGATAATCCTTTCCGGGCATTTGTATAGGCGTAAGTGAAGAGCCGTTCCAAATGCCGAACATGAAATACAGGGAATGCTTCTGAATAAACCCCAGCTGTCTTTCGCTTAATTCTTCGGAGGAAAACGCAAGCGCGCCCGCGCCGGCAAGCGTTATATGCTCAACGCGTTCGTGAACGCCGGCGGCATTTAAAATGATTTCAAGTTCAGAAATGGCGGGATTGATGTGAGACTGTTCGTATCTGAAGTTGTTCAGCGGCCATAATACAAGGGCGTATTTCATTTATGCTTTCTCCATTATCTATTGAATGCCAAAGCGGCCCAAATTATACATGCAAGGACAGAACTTTCCCTAAAAAGGAAAGTGACCCCTTTGTCGTTAAACAAAGGGGTCTTGATTGGCAATTAATACTTGCGCTTACGGGCGGCCTCAGCCTTCTTCTTACGCTTTACGCTGGGCTTTTCGTAATGCTCTCTTTTACGCGCCTCGGCAAGGATGCCGGAACGGGCGGTCATGCGCTTGAATCTTCTCAGAGCACTTTCAAGAGATTCGTTATCCCGAATTCGAACTTCAGACAATTGTTTTCCCTCCCCTCGCTGAATGCTGGCACTCATTTGCCAATGTAGCATGGGGTGCGCTACAAAGACTATTATACCTCAAAGCAAGTCCAACGTCAAGTATTTCACATCTTTTAACGTTTAAGAGCTTTAGGCATTTCTGTGATTTTTTGTAAACTTCTTATCCCATTTTTTCCGAAAGCGTTTCGCCGCCCAGAATATGAACATGCAGATGACCAACGCTCTGGCGGGCGTCTTCGCCCTTGTTGGTTACGAGTCTGAATCCGTTTACAAGCCCTTCCTTTTCGGCAATCTTCACGCACACCTTCATGATGTGACCTGCAAGATCATCCGTGCGCATCGCGCATTCGGCCATATCCTTCATATGCTCCTTGGGCGCAACCAGAATATGTACTTTCGCCTGCGGATTGATGTCGCGAAATGCATATACAAGCTCGTCCTCATACACTTTATTCGACGGAATGTCGCCTGCAATGATCTTACAGAAAATGCAGTCTCCCAACGTCATTCACCTCCGTATCAATTCTGAACCCTTCCGATGGCGAGCGTCCCGACACATTTTTCAATCAGAACGCTTTTTATCTCTCCGGGCTTGGCATCGGCTCTTACGCGAACGTAGCTTTTTGTATACCCCTCTGCCCCGCCGTCGGGCGATGCAGTTTCAAAAAGCACGGTTTCCAAAGCGCCTACTGTATTTTGGACGTAGTCCATTTCTAATTTGTTCCCGATTTCGATCAATTTCTGCGTGCGCTTTTTCTTAATCTCCTCCGGAACCTGCCCCGGCATGGTATCTGCAACCGTGCCCGATCTTCTGGAATAAGGAAAAACGTGGATGCGCGCAAAATTCGCTTTTTCGACAAACGCACACGTTTCCTCGGCTTCCTCTTCCGTTTCTCCGGGAAAGCCGGCGATGATATCGGTGGTCAGGGCGCAATTCGGAAAATACTTTCTCAGAATCCGCGCCGCTTGCAGGTATTCTTCGGGCGTATAGCGCCTTCTCATGCGCCTGAGCACGCTCTCGCTTCCGCTTTGCAGGGACAGATGAAACTGCGGGCAGATTTCGGGATTTTTCGACAAACGATCTGCAAACTCCTCCGTCACGGTAACAGGCTCGAGCGACCCGATCCGAACGCGCGCAACGCCTTCGGTTTGGCACACGCATTCGATTGCATCGATGAGCTTCACGCCGATTTCGCGGCCGTAAGAGCCCATGTGGATGAAGTCGGATC
>JAZSFI010000493.1:0-3974 GCA_045532135.1 Clostridia bacterium
GTTCCTGATCCTTGAGTCTTGAAATAATTTCCAGCCTTTCCTCGCATCCGTCCTTCCCAAAACAATCCGCATACCTGCAATTCAAGCAAAGCTCTCTGATTTCGTCCGTCCGATCCCAATAATCCCCGTAAGCCTCTAACAACCATCAAGCCCCCTTTCGCCGCATTCGCGCGTAAATGTACGCGCCCTGTACAAACTCCGAAAACCGCACGCGCACTTCATCTGTGCACCTGTAGCCCGGATACAGCTTTTCGAAAATCTCCTTCCCGAATTGGTTCACGTCCATTGCGATCATCGCCGCGCGTCTTTTTGAAATCTTCCTGTCGCTCACCGTCGCCACCGGCTCAATAAGATTTCTCGACCGCGCCCAACGTCTGACCGCCTTTCGCTGTTTCGTGATATATTTCGCAAACGCCTGAAGGCCGTTGTGTTTAAAATCCAGCCTGTCGCAGTTCGCATATCCCGCGTCCCAAAGCCTTTCAAGGTCGTTTCGGTCAAGCCCAGGCGCGCTGATTGCGGCGTGAAAGTGATATTTCTCGGGCATCGGCTCAGGATCGTCTTTCTTCCCGCCGCCGTTTGATTCGATCACGTATAGATATTTAAGCCCCTTCGGATCCTGTCCGCGCCTCTTCATCTCGCGTTTGACCCTGCGAAGATAATTCTTGATCAGCTTTCGCGCCCCGTCGTCCTCTGTCGGAAGTCCGCTCTTTTCAACCCCGTCGATGTATTCCCGCTTGTTCATCCGGCCATGCTCATACACGCCGTAATCGATTGTTAGGTGAAGCCCATAGTCGCCCTCTGAAAAGTTATTTTCAAGCAATCTGCAAATCTTCTTCCGCGTGTTGTTGATATTAAGATTCTCCTGCGCTGCCGTGCTCTTTCGCCGGATCGCTTCCCGCCTCGCACCCGCGTCAATCCGAACGATAGGGAAGGATTCGACTTCCAAAGTATCCCCGGCCTTGATCGTCTTAGTTCGTATCGCTCCGACTTCCGTCTGATTCATTTCTCCGTTCGGAAGATCAAACAAGATTTCGTATTTCTCCGCGCTGCGCATCCCGTCAAATCCTTTCGTGGTTCTTTTATTACTACGCCATACAAGCTCGCAAAAGAGGCCCGGCCTCTTCCTTTTTAAACCTCTTCGATGTCGATTCCCCAGATCGCTTTCATCTGTTTCCTCTTATTGATATACACGCGCGTCTTTGCGCCTTTCGCGTCAATCACATGGAATTTCCCATCCTTATCCACCGTGCAGAAGTCTGCAAAGTACCGTATACCGCCCGGCAGATCAAACGGCACTTGCCTCATGATCACCTTGATCTCCCCGGCAGCTCTCAATACGCAAAGTTCATCGTAATAATCGGCTTCCCGAACGCTGTCAAATTTGAATCCATTGCGCTCCACGCGCTTGTTTCCGTATTTGTTCTGTTTTACGTCGCTTTTAAAGGGGTTATTAAAAGGCGTAAGCTTGCCGCCCGCGCCTTTTCTCAAAAATTCCTGATATTCTTCTTCCGTCATCCTAAGAGCCATAACCGTTCTTCCCCAAAGGCTCCCTTGTGTAAAGGGAGCTGTCAGCGAAGCTGACTGAGGGATTGCCGCCCTCATCATTCTTCATTAAGATCATTTTGCTCATCTTCAAGCTCCATATCATCCATTGTCATCTGATCCACGATCACGACTTCCGCCGCCGCTTCCTCCATCGGATACACGCTCTCATAAGCAATCTTTGCCGCCTCTTCCCGCACATTCTCCGCGCTTCTTCCCGCGTAAGGGCTGATCACTGCCTCGCAGAACATGTTCGAATACACAGCCACGGTCGGAATATTTCCGTTCTTTCTTAAGTAGAATTCAAGATAATCGGATTTCGCAACCGGCGATAAATACTTCCTGTTGATAAAAAGCATGCCGTCTGCGCTTTTAAGGGCAAGCATAATCGCGTCCGAATAAATCACGCTGCCGATCGCTTCCAAAAGCTCTTCATCCTCCACGCGCTGACTCGAATAGATGTTCGTCGCTGTTGCCTCGCCGCTTCTGATAATCGGACGCTTCTTTTCTTCCTTACTGAAATCAAATAGGGGAATGACGTTTTCTTCCGTAATCCTGATATCCGCATCTACAAAATAGGCCGCGTTCCCGTCCGAAATCCATTGCTCCCCGTTCGTTTCATTATTCATGATATAAAGCCAGTGCGACCTTTCGCACAGCTTCCCGATCTTTCCAATGTTCATGTTTTTTTCTCCTTGTCCATCTTCGCACCGCAGTTTGGGCAGTAGTTTGTCCTTGGGCTTCCGAAAAGTATGCTATTGCACTCAGAACATTCATATGTAGGTGGCCATAGGTCTATTTTCCCATTCGGAAAACATGTTTTTCTCCACTTCCCATATTTAACGGGTTCAGCGTCCACGGCGGTGGCGTTTTCAATAACGCATAAAATGCTTGCAAGAAGTGATTCAATAATCGGGGCATGGTATTTCTTATCCTTATAGCGTTCTACTGTTTCATACAACGCCTTTCGGCTTATCAGGTCATCGTTCATATCTTCCCTCCATCACCCAAACGGCAGCTCGTCGTCATCCTCGATTTCATCCATACCGCCGCTTGCGTCTTTCGCTTTCGGCGTCAGAAATTCCACTTCATCCGCTATAATCTCGGTCACATACCTTTTCGATCCATCCTGTGCGTCATAACTCCGCGTCTGAATCGATCCCGTCACGCCCACCTTATTTCCCTGCCTCAAATGCTTGGCGCAGCTTTCCGCCATTCCGCGCCATGTCACAATCGGAATGAAATCCGCCTCGCGCTGTCCCTGCTGATTCGTATGCATCCGGTTAACCGCAATCGTGAATGTGCATGTGTAAACGCCGTTTCGCGTCGTCCGAATTTCCGGATCCCGAACGAGATTCCCAACCAGAAATGCCTTGTTCATTGTTCGATAATCCTCCTGTATTTCGGCGGTAGATTATCCCAGAGAAAATATCCCTGATCCACCACGCCGCCTTTCGGGTAATGGTAAAACCCGAGCTTGCTCCACTTGTAAAGACATGTAAGCGCCTCGCCGGTTTCCATGAATTCATACGTCGCGTCCACCAGATCCCTGACGATCATTCTGTCCGCCCGAAGCGCGTCTTTCATGTTCCAGCATGTTTTCAAAAAACGCTTTTCGTTTTCGAGCATAAAGACCTTTTGGTCTTCTGCGGGCTTCTTGGTCGGCTTGCCTCTGCTTTTCGTGGCGCCCATCTTGATCATAGCCGTTTCGCCGAACAGCACATTGATCTTCTTGTACATTTCCATCGAAACGTGCATCTGGCCCCGCTCGATCCTGTTCGCCGTTGTAACGCTCACGCCCAGCGCCTTGGCCGTCTGCTCCTGCGTAAGATTTGCCGCAATCCTCAGCTCCCGAAACGTCTTTATCGGCTTGAACGCCTCCGTCACGCCTGATCGCCTCCCGGCGCGATTACGGTGTATCCGGCCTCTGTCAGCTTCTTGATCCAGTGGCGCATCTGCGCTCTTTGATATGTGTTTTTATTATCCCTGTAATAACGCCTCTGTGCCTCCCGCTTGCGCTGTCGCCGTTCTTCCTCAGTGTATACTTTCGCGCGTCCCATCCGTCAATGCTTCCTTTCGTTTTTCTTCATTCGCCTGACAATCCTGTCATGCGCGGCCATGTCGGCGGCGTATTGTTCAAAATCTCTTTTCCTCGCCGCATAGATTTCAAGTTTCTTCTTGCGCCCTTCCTCCGCGTCGGGGCAGGTGTCCTGACATGCCGGATACCTTTTCTCGCATCCCTTGCATTTTGGAAACAGATTAGAAATAAACCCCGCCTCCTTTGTCAATGTAGATTTCGCCGCTCGAAATCAGCCTTTCAAGCGTCTTTTCCATGATCACGCGCCGCCGTCCTACCATCTTTCCAAACTTCTTTAAAAGCGCATGCGCCTTGAATGTGTTAATGTTCAGCCGCTCGCATACGGCGCGGTTGT
>JAZSFI010000467.1:0-3273 GCA_045532135.1 Clostridia bacterium
TCTTTGAAGCGCATGCTCCGGATTGTGACGCGTGGTCAGAAGCGGCATCGGATCCGATTCATACGGCCCGAACAGCGATTTTGACCGGGCGAGGCGCACAAGTCGGAGGCCAAGCGGTCTTAGGAAGACAATTAGGAAAACCACCTCCTTGGCTCACAGAACGACATGGCTACGATCCGACTTTCTTTGAAGCGCATGCTCCGGATTGTGACGCGTGGTCAGAAGCGGCATCGGATCCGATTCATACGGCCCGAACAGCGATTTTGACCGGGCGAGGCGCACACCGTGCCAGTACATCGTGCCGCCTTCAGCAATCATCATGTAATAATATCCGTTTTTCTTGTAGATGTGCGGCGCTTCCGTTGCGCCGATTTCGGTGCCCTTATAGATATTGACGGGCTTTCCGATCAGGCGCTTTTCCGACACGGAATATTCCTGTATGACAATGCCCTCAAAGGCATGGTTTTCCATGCGCGAATCCCAGCGCATATTGACAAGATATTTTTTTCCGTCGTCATCGTGAAACAGCGAAGGATCAAAGCCGCTGGAATTCAGGTAAATCGGTTCTGACCATTCTCCAAAGACATCTGTTGTCGTTACCACAAAATTGGGCGTGTCCTTGAAAATGCCGTGAAAATTTTTGACGTTTGTATAGACCAGATAAAATACGCCGTCCGAATACGAAAGACACGGAGCCCAGACGCCGCCGGAATTCGGCGCTCCGCGCATATCCAGCTGCGAAACGCGCGAAAGCGGCGAGGGAAGTTCCTCCCATGAAACAAGATCCTTTGAATGGTACAGCTGTACGCCTCCGAACCATTGAAATGTGGACGTCGCCAGATAAAAATCATCGCCCACGCGAAGAATGGATGGATCGGGATGAAACCCGCGAAGCACGGGATTGATACCGTTAAGCATGGTGGATAACTCCTTTTGGATAACAGTATTGATTGATGTTTTGATTTCTCCGATTGTCAGTATAGCATATCTTTGTCTCAGTGTCCATCGCTAAGAAAAACTGACTGAAAATGCACGGAAAAGATGATCTCCTGAAATTCTGCGGATTTCAGGAGATCTGCAAGGGGATTGTTGTTTTTATGCAGTATGAAAAAATGCGGGATATTACCATTTTTATATTGCACGGATCGATGCAAAGCGGCTGCCCGGCTTTTGAAATACTGCGGTTATTGCGCAAAGAACCGCGCCGATTGTGCACTGAATCATATCTTTCATGGTGTCGATGAGGCCGATATCGATATATCCCTTTTCAAATGGCTCTCCGTTTATGGAGACGGTTTGGATGTTTTTAATTGCGCCGATTGTACCCGGCGTTTCGCCCAGCATATAGGACGAAAAACCGTCAATCACGGTATCGTTCTGCATGTCCATTTGGAAAAACACATCCAAAATGTATTCGTAGATCTCCCAAAGCCCGCCGATGGCTACGGAAAGGCTTACTGCAAAGATGCATTTAAATGCTTTTCCAGGCGGTTCCTTTAATAGAAAATCCGGAAGCGCATAGCCGAGGGCTGCAACCAGAAACCCGCTTAACATGTGAAGGAGCTTGTCCCACGGGCGGATGTAATGATAAAACCGGTATACATTTCCAAGTACCGGCCCGCCCAGAACCAAAAACCAATAGGCGATTTTCAGATCCCGGGAGATGGAACAGGAAAGAAAGTATTCAAATATGCAGGGAAGAAACACAAGCGCAATGCTTCCGAGCGTTGAAAGCGCGTAAAGGACATTCTTGATTTTAATGGAATAGACCAATGATACAATATTGAACGCAGTCAGTACCGCGACGACTGCTTTATCAAAAACGGTTGTGCGCAGAAAAATCAAATTTCTTACATCGGATTTCATCATGAGGCTCCCTCCTTCGAAATGCAATTATACCCGTCAACTATGATGAGATTATGACGGCAAAAGAACGAAATATTGGCATTATATGCAAAAATATATACAAATCACACAAAGGTTTATATTAAGTTGTCGCGCAGACCGTTTGTTTTATTGACTTTAGCTCTAAAAAAGTGTAAAATCTATCTGTTAATCTGCCTAAACTTGGGCAATTACACCTATGATGAGCGGCAAAGCCGTTTTAAAATGAGAAAAAAAGAAGGAGGAGAAACAAAAATCATGCATCCAATCATTACGATTGTCGTCGTACTGATTGCTCTGGCAGCCGGATGTGCCGGCGGTTTTCTGTATCGCAAATCCGTAATGGAGAAAAAAATCGGCAGGACGGAAGAATTCGCGAAAAACCTTTTGGACGAAGCAACCCGTAAAGCCGAGGATAAGAAAAAGGAAGCCATTCTTTCCGCCAAGGAAGAAATTATCAGCCTCAAATCCGATCTGGACAAAGAGGTTCGCGATCGCCGAGCAGAAGTTACGCGCCTTGAACGCCGGGTAACCCAGCGCGAAGAAGCACTCGACAAAAAATATGACGCACTCGATTCCCGTGAAGCGTCGCTCAATGAAAAGTTTAAGGAAGCGGAGCGCCTCGAAGCCGCTGCGCAGGATATGCACGACAAGCAGCAGACCGAGCTTGAGCGCATTTCCAACATGACCATGGAAGAAGCCCGTCAGATTCTGATGGACCGAATTCAGAAGGACGCCTATCACGACGCCGCCCTCATCGTGCGCGATATCGAATCCCGCGCCAAGGAAGAGGCCGACAAGAAGGCAAGAAACATCATCTCCCTTGCCATTAAGAAGTGCGCCGCCGATCACGTGGCTGAGACCACTGTTTCCGTCGTCGCGCTCCCCAATGACGATATGAAGGGCCGCATCATCGGCCGCGAAGGCAGAAACATCCGCAGCATCGAAACTCTTACCGGCTGCGACCTGATTATTGACGATACCCCCGAAGCTATCACCGTTTCCAGCTTTGACCCCGTCCGCCGCGAGGTTGCCAGACTTGCTCTGGAAAAGCTCATTCAGGACGGCCGCATCCATCCCACCCGCATTGAGGAGATGGTCGCCAAGGCCCAGAAAGAGGTCAACGCCACCATCAAGGCAGAGGGAGAGAGAGCAGTGTTTGAGACCAATATCCACGGTCTTAATCCTGAGATCGTCCGCATGCTGGGCCGCATGAGATACCGCACCAGCTACGGCCAGAATGTTCTGAACCACTCCATTGAGGTTGCCCACATTGCAGGTCTGCTTGCAGCAGAGCTGGGTGTGGATGTGAACACCGCAAAGCGCGCAGGTCTTCTCCATGACCTTGGCAAGGCTATTGACCATGAGGTCGAGGGCAGCCATGTCACC
>JAZSFI010000295.1:0-5203 GCA_045532135.1 Clostridia bacterium
GAAGTACAAGAAGGAATGCGCCCGCTGGTACACCCAGGATGAGGACGTTCTCTCTTATGCGCTCTTCCCGCAGGTCGCACCCAAGTTCTTTGAGTATCGTCAGGCCGAGCAGCTCAAGCTCGACAACAGCGTTCTCGACAAAAAGAACAACGCAATGCCCGTGTAAGGAGCAAACAAAAAAGCTGTCGCAAATGCGGCAGCTTTTTTGCTTGTAACATTTATTAAGGTATTTATCTATAACTCGAAAGTATTCAGATGAGAATAATCTCTGTCGCTGGTGGCATCCGTTCCGACGCGTCCGACAAGAAGATACATCTGAGAAATCGGATCATAGTAATATTCGGGCAGAAGATGAAATCCTTCAATTTCTCCGGTGTTTCTTACATGCATTCTTGGGCCAGTACAGTAGTGTGTTTTTTCTCCGAAGAGTATATGGTTTTCATCCTTAAAGGAGACGGGAATTCTGTCTGCGATTCTTGTTTTTACATATTCTTCGATCAAAGAAATCGCAATTCGCGGTTTTTCCTCAAATTGCAGAATGAATCCGTGTCTTACGTCTCCGTGTCTGTACTCATCTTTGTATTCATCCCAGAACATGCGCTCAGTCAAATCCTCCGCTGTATGAGCCATTTTGCGATAACGGATGGATTTGAATACGCTTTCAGCGAGTTCACGAGGGTCGGGACCGAAAATGTTCGGACGGGTTACGATAATTTCTTCGCCTACTCCAATCAGAAGTTCGGCGTTTCGTCCGAGATATGGATATATGAGGTCAAAGTGTTCGACGACTACGCGTCTTCCTTTGGAGAGCTGCATATTGATGGCTGATGCCAATTCTCCGATTTGCGTAAACGCCATTTCAAACCGGATATCTACATGATACGTATGCGGAGCGTAAAAGATGGAATCCACGGGATCCAGTAAGGGGAGAGGGCGGACATTTACGCCGTTGTCGTCATTTGTCATTTCAAGGCCGGGGAACATGCCTTTGACCAACATGCTTTTTCCGCTTCCCGCTTCGCCAACAATGCCGATCAGTTTATCAAACGGATCAAGATGTCGTTGCGCTATTTGATTACCCATCTGCGCCATTCGTACAACACCGCGCGGAGCAAAATAAGCTGCGTATATCAAGCGTTCCTGTGTCTTTTTCATAATTTCAGCGCCTTTCAATAATGAATTAGTTTCATTATAAAAGGCGCTGACAATTTCGTCAAGAATAGAATGATTATTTGTCGTCCAAGAGAGTTTCTTCTGCGGTAAAGGTTTCGAACACAGCTTCCTGCGGATGTTTGTCTTCTGCATCCAGTGTGAAAGCCGAAACTTCAAATGCATTCCTTACAATATATTCACCGTTATCCAAAAGTTTTTGATACTCTCTCGACTGAAGTCGACCGCTTAATCGTATTCTGTCACCGACTTCAAAACGGGAAGCATACTGCGCATTTCTTCCCCAAGCAATGCAGGGAATATAGTCTGATTTTCCAAAAGCTCTGTTTACGGCAAGCATCATATCGCAGATTTCACGTCCAAAGGGTGTCGAACGATAAATTGGCGGCTTGCACAAAGCGCCTGAGATATCTACTCGATTGAGCGTCTCGTGATCATTGGTAACAGAAACGCTTTGAACGAACAGCGTGACCATCAAACGTCCCGTCCCGTCAACAACCTTATTATAGGAGCGAACCTGTCCGGAAACCAGTAAAAGCGAATCAAGCGGCAGGTGCGTATCGGCAATCAGCTTTCCAGGCAGCGTGATCGGAAGGCGGTCAACTGTTCCGGAAAGACGTTTAACAATAAGAGTACCCGTATAAAAGGCTTCATTCATTACTTCATGTGAAAGCACAGGCGCGCTCTCAAGTTTTCCGCAGGCAGTCATGTGGTTATTGGGATTTTCCATCGTATCACCTCGTACAAAATAATATGGTACGGGAAGATGATATGATTATCCCTCAGACTTTATGCATATATTTTCGATATAACGAACTTTTTTTTTCGAATAAATATAAAGTATATATTTGTTTGCTATAATTAAAATGTAGTGGTATGCAAATATCTCCTTGATGGGGTTTGATTTATGAAAGATACAATCATAACAGCGAAAGATCTTTCCTTTCGATATGAAGGTAAGGAAAGTTTAGCAGTCAATCATGTAAACATTGAAATTGAAAAGGGCTCTTTTGTCGCAGTTCTCGGAAGAAACGGAAGCGGCAAAAGTACGTTTGCCAAGCTTTTGAATGTTTTGATTGAGCCAACCGGCGGAGAACTCACAGTTTGTGGAATCACTCCGAAATCTGAGGACGATGCATTCAAAATTCGACAGAAATGCGGCATGGTTTTCCAGAATCCCGATAATCAGATGGTAGCGACGATTGTGGAAGAGGATGTAGCATTCGGACCTGAAAACCTTGGCATTGCGCCCGGCGAGATTGTAAGGCGCGTTGACTGGGCGCTGCGAACCGTTGGTATGGAGGAATACAGAAAAAGCGCCCCGCACATGCTTTCGGGAGGTCAGAAGCAGAGAATCGCAATTGCTGGCGTAATTGCAATGCTTCCCGATATAATTGTTTTTGATGAATCAACAAGCATGCTTGATCCAAGCGGAAGAGAAGATGTTTTTGCGCTGGCCAAGCGATTGAATGAAGAAAACAATGTAACTGTTCTTTGGATCACGCATTTTATGGAGGAAGCGGCACGAGCAGAGCGCGTTATCGTGATGGATCAGGGAAGTATCGTTATGGACGGCGCCCCAAAGGAAGTCTTTTCGAAGTCTGAAAGCATTGAGAAGTACGGACTTGAAGCGCCGGAAATGGCTAAACTTGCCGAGGAACTACGAAAAGAAGGTCTTGACATTAAAGACGGAATCATTACTGTTCAAGAAATGGAAGTGGAATTGTGCCGGTTATTATAGAGAATTTAACGCATGTATACGCACAAGGCACGCCGTTTGAGAAAAAAGCTATTCAAAATATCAATCTGACGATTGAAGACGGCGAATTTGTCGGTCTGATCGGTCACACGGGCAGCGGAAAAAGCACGCTTATTCAGCATATCAACGCGCTTATGCTTCCAACGGAAGGAAAGGTTATTGTAAACGGCATTGATACGAGCGAACCAAAGTCGGGGCTTCGAATCCGAAAAAGCGTAGGACTTGTATTTCAGTATCCGGAATACCAGCTGTTTGATGAAACGATCGAAAAGGATGTAGCGTTCGGACCGAGAAATCTGGGTCTCGAAGAAAATGAGATCAAAAAGCGTGTAAAGCATGCGCTTGAATTGGTCGGAATTGATGAATCGCTTTTTTCCCATTCACCGTTTGATTTATCGGGCGGTCAGAAAAGAAGAGTTGCCATTGCCGGTGTTCTTGCAATGAAACCTGACATTTTGATTCTTGATGAGCCTGCTGCAGGGCTTGATCCTGCAGGAAGGAAAGAAATGCGAGCGCTGATTCGGAACATCAAGTCTGAAGGCGGAACCGTTATCATGGTTTCACACTCTATGGACGATGTATCAAAGATGTGCGATCGAATCATTGTTATGAATAAAGGTGAGATCGTCCTCGACGGGAACCCAAAGGAAGTTTTTCGTCATACAGAGCTTTTGGAAAGCATTCATCTGGGCGTTCCTGCTGCGTCAAAGCTTCGCGAAAAGCTAATAAAAAAAGGATTTTCGTTATCTGATGATATATACACCATTGAAGAAATGAAAGACGCAATCTTGGAAAACCTTAAAAGGAGATAAGATTTTGCTGAACAATATATCCATAGGACAGTATTTTCCGGGCGATTCCGTGATTCATAAGCTTGATCCGCGCACAAAAATACTGTTTACCTTAATGTTTATCGTTTGTATATTTGCATCCAAAGGATTTTTGTGCTTTGCTCTGATCGCGGCTTTTGCTTACCTTTGCATGCGAATTACGAAAATCGGTTTGAAGTTTATTGTGCGCGGTTTAAAGCCGATTCTGTTTATTGTAGTTTTCACGTTTCTTTTAAACCTGTTTCTTTCGTCCGGGGACGATGTTTTGGTGAAATGGGGCATATTGACGATTACATATACTGGCATTCGCAACGCGTTGTTTATGGCGGTAAGGCTTATTCTGCTTGTCACTTGCACGCAGCTTCTTACCTTAACGACGTCGCCGATCCGGCTGACAGACGGGCTAGAAAGGCTGTTTGCGCCGCTTAAAAAAATTAAGTTTCCAGCGCATGAGCTTGCGATGATGATGTCGATTGCGCTCAGATTCATTCCGACGCTGATTGAAGAGACTGATAAAATC
This sequence comes from Clostridia bacterium, assembly GCA_045532135.1. Classification (GTDB taxonomy): domain Bacteria; phylum Bacillota; class Clostridia; order Christensenellales; family Aristaeellaceae; genus SFHK01. Next base: position 4,280 of record JAZSFI010000295.1, read on the forward strand.
ACAAAGGCTCAGAAAGCGCGCGGCGCGGATTTCGAAACAGGCGGAGTGATCAAGCGAGTAAAATCTATGGTTCCGCTTCTTGTCCCGCTGTTTGTCGGTGCATTCAGACGCGCGGACGAGCTTGCAATGGCGATGGAAGCCAGATGCTATCGCGGCGGAGGCGGAAGAACAAAGATGCATCCGCTTGTCTATAAGAAAAACGATTATCTTGCGATCGGCGTAAGCGTGATTTTGCTCGCTTGCGTAATTGCGTTTAATGTTTTAAACGTATTTTAGGAGGTAAGAGGCATGCGAAGAATTCGCATGATAATCGAATATGACGGCACGAACTATTCGGGCTGGCAAAGACAGATAAATGCGATGAGCGTGCAGGAAAAACTGGAAACTGCACTAAGAAAACTTACGCGAGACGACGCGCTTACTGTAGTCGGTGCGAGCCGGACAGATGCAGGTGTTCATGCATACAGCCAAAATGTTCATTTCGACACAGAATCAAGAATTCCGGCAGATAAATTTGCTTTTGCTCTAAATACCATGCTTCCTGAAGACATAAGGGTTCGAAGATCTTTTCGCGTGAGAGATGATTTTCACGCGCGCTTTCAGGCAAAAAAAAAGCAGTACCGATATCTATTCTATAATTCTCCGCATGCAAGCGCAATCTACAGAAACCTCTCTGCGCATGTTATGTATAAGCTTGATGAAGCGCTCATGGACGAGGAAGCGAAAGACATGCTTGGAACGCATGATTTTGCCCCGTTTGCAGCAAGCGGATCTGAGGTAAAGGATACGACGAGAACCATATATAATGTCAGCGTTACGCGAAACGGCGATATGATTGAGATGCTCGTTGAAGGGAACGGATTTTTATATAATATGGTTCGAATTCTTGCCGGAACGCTGATTGGCGTAGGAACAGGAAAAATT
>JAZSFI010000584.1:0-2550 GCA_045532135.1 Clostridia bacterium
TCACAGAACGACATGGCTACGATCCGACTTCGGAACTTTTAAAGGTCTATAATGATTTGGGAATATCGACGCGCAATGCTGATGATAGCGTAAGGGATATGACCGAAACGTTTTGGGATTCGGTTGATGCTCTTAAGAACATCGAAGACCAAACGACGCGAGCAATATATGCACAGGCTCTTTTAGGAGATCAGTATTTAAAGCTACGCGGCCTCGTAGATCTCGGCTCAGAGGGATATGAAAAGCTGATCGAAGAAGGAAAAGCTTCCGCAACTGTAACCGAAGAATCCGTAAACGCCCTTGCGGACATGGACGCGGCATATGAAAAGACAAGCGCGACCGCGCAGTCTCTCATGCATAACATAAACGCAGAGCTTGCGCCGGGGTTTACCGAAATGGCGGGCGCGTTTACAGAGGCGCTTCAGGAATTTGATGATTTTCTCAAATCCGAAGACGGTCAGCGTGTATTTAATAACTGGAACGAAACACTTTCAGGGATCGCTGATACAATAAAGGAAACGGATTTTAAGGCCGCATTCGAAGTTATAAGCGGTACACTCAATGGAATTGTAGCGGCTTTTGAGGCAGCATTTAAAACAGCATTGGCTGTAAAAGAGATTATCGATTGGTTTGCAACAAACGAAGAGTTAAGGAATTTTCTCGGGATCGCACCATCCGAACCTTCTACGCCGCCAATTTCAAAAGCAGAAGCGCAAAGAAAGGTCGATGAAGTCTACGCAGTACAGGTCGGAACCAAAAACAGCGCGGCGCTTTCCGCAGACATTCAGAAGTATGCGGAAGAGCTTAAAAACATTCATTCGGGTATCATAAGCGCTTACCTTAAAAACGACTACACATCAATATACAATGACGTAATGAGCATTCTGCAAAACGAGAATTACAAACCGTTTCTTCAGAATTACGGAGTGCGGAAAGGCTTAGGATCGTTTGTAGACATTTACGAAAACGGAAACGTGATGATGGACGGATACCAGATATACTATACGATGAAAGACCTGATGGCGCAAATAGAATCCGTACTAAATCAGTCTGCAGAAACCGCCGAAACGGGCGGAGGCGGCGCAATGAACGCGTTCAACGCCGCCATTGAAAAGGGAACAGCCGACACCAAAGACAAGCTGAAAACGGGCGTTGCGGCGGCTTTTTCGGGATTTGATTCTCTGTTCGCTTCTATGGGCGCGGCGCACGGCGCGGCATATGTAAACGCCCTTTCCGCGCAAATGGCGCGCATAAACAGCATGCTGTCCCTCGCCCCATCCTACGCCTACGGCGGCACGTATTATAACCCTGCGCAGGGCGCTTATGCGTCGCCGACGTCAACTACGAATGTGTCTTTGTACTTAGGCCGGGAAAAATTTGGCGAAGTCACTACGCCCATTGTCGACGCGCGCATGGGCGCAAACCTTATGACCGTGAGATAAAGAAAGGAGGCGGAAAAGTTGAAAAGAGAAGTCGACGTTTTTCTAAATTCCGTCGCCCTCAGAGATGTGCATGACAAAATCATTGCCACGTATGCCGATGACAGCGCGCCGGAAGATGAATTGACCACCGCTTCCGCCGCGCGCCTTCCGGGCAGAAACGTGGTTTTCAAAAAACGCACCAACCTGAACGTCACAATCTCGTTCAAGGTGCGCGAACTGTACGACCTGAACACGCGCATGGACGTAATCAACGCAGTAAACCGATGGGCGGCAAAGGGCGGCTCTCTCGCGCTCAGTTATCGCCCCGGGCAGACGCTGAATGTCGTGCTCATACAGCCTGCAACGCCGGGAAACATCCGCGACTATAATACGGAATTCAAGCTCGTATTTACATCCGACGGAAGCCCGTACTTTCAGGATTCAAACGGCAACCGGCGGCAGCTTGCAGGTTCCAGCATTTCGACGCAGTTTGCATCCACCGGCACAGCCCCGTCGCCCGTGGACGCGGCGATCTATTTTATCAATGCCGCAACCTATTTAAACATCGCCGTCGGAAGCACGTCAATCCGCCTTTCAGGGCTTTCCCTTCCTGCAGGCGCGTATGTGACCATCACGCATGACGACATGGGCGTAGCGTCCATCATGTACGGAAATGTATCTCTCTTCCCTTTCCTGACCGATGATTCAGGCGACAACCTCTTTACGGATGGATCGGTCACGGATCTGTCGTTTGATACCGACGGCGACGTCGAAATCACATTTACATCAGTCGGGAGGTATTTGTGATGAATGCTGTCAAGCTCCCGATCGTCCTTACTGATGATTTAAAGCGCGATAAGCCCGTTCAGGCCGACGCGCTTTCCATCACCATTTCCGCGCGCGATAAATCCACCGCGGTTTTGACGCTTCCCGTCAACGCCGCCCCCTACCCCATGCATACGTTTTTCGAGCTTTTCACGTCAAAAGGCTCGGCGGGCGTATTTTGGCAAACAAATGCGTCGCTTTTAGACAATACCGGAAGAACCTACAGTCTCACGCATGCCATCGACACCCTAAGAAAAAACACCTATAAAGAGCAAACCACCTTCGAAGGCACGCGGCAGGGCTT
>JAZSFI010000119.1:0-2015 GCA_045532135.1 Clostridia bacterium
CTCAATCACTTCGCCGGTTCCCGAAACCAGCATGAGATTGTCCTTGTCGGCAGCGATCAGCATGGCCTGAAGCTGGCGCATTTCCTTGTTTGTGCGCCAGTCCTGCGCAAGCTCGACAGCGGCTCTTTGAAGGTTTCCGGAAAACTGAGAAAGCTTTGTTTCCAGCTTTTCGGAAAGTGCGAACGCATCGGCAACCGCACCGGCAAAGCCGATTACGACTTTTCCGTCAAAAATTCTGCGCACTTTTTTTGCGCCGTTTTTCATAATAACGCTTTCGCCCATGGTCACCTGACCGTCTCCGGCGATGGCGATCACACCGTCACGCTTGACGGCGCAGATTGTGGTTCCTCGAAACTGAGACATGGTATCCTCCGATCAGAGATTGTAGGTCGTTTTGATTTCTTCGATTCTGCAAAGCGATCTTTCCGCCATTTTTTCATAGCGGTTGCGCTTTGAGCGAATGCGCTCGGCGAGTCTGTCCAAAATGCCGAAATTGGCGTTCATCGGCTGAAAGTCCGGTGTGGGGGAGACGACATGGCGGGTCAGCGCGCCGATAATGGTGTCTCCGGTAAATTCGGGTTCTTCTTCGCCCAAAAGACGTTTTGCAAGGGAGACGCCTGCGACAAGACCGCTGGCGGTCGATTCCATATAGCCTTCAACGCCTGTGATCTGACCGGCAAAGCGCATGAGAGGATTTGTCTTTACGCTGAAATTTTTATCAAGCACATCGGGGCTGTTCAGATAGGTATTTCTGTGCATAACGCCGTAGCGCACAAATTCTGCGTTCTCAAGGCCCGGAATCATGGAGAATACGCGTTTCTGCTCGCCCCATTTGAGGCGCGTCTGGAAGCCAACCAAATTGAAGAGCGTGCCCTCTTCGTTGTCCTGGCGAAGCTGAACATTGGCGTAAGGCGCTTTTCCTGTTTTGGGATCGACAAGGCCTACCGGCTTTAAGGGACCGAACGCAAGCGTCTGACGACCGCGCGAAGCGAGAATTTCAACCGCCAGGCAGCCTTCAAATACCTGCTTTTTGTCAAACTCGTGAACTTCAGCAAGCTCAGCTGCCATGAGCGCATCGTAAAACGCGTTGTATTCGTCCTCGGTCATGGGACAGTTTATGTAATCTGCGCCCTTTTCATAGCGCGAGGCGCGGAATACCCGTTCCATATTAAGCGATTCAGCAGTCACAATGGGCGCTGCGGCGTCAAAAAAGTGAAGCGCGCTGAAGCCGGGCAAATGCATGATGGCATCGGCAAGAACGTCGTGCGTGAGGGGGCCTGTGGCGATGATTACAGGACCTTCGGGAATTTCATCGACGCGCTGTCTTACGACGGTGATGTTCTCGTGATTTTCGATCGCGTTTGTTATGAAGGAAGAGAAATTATCCCTGTCCACGGCAAGCGCGCCGCCGGCAGGCACACGCGCATGCTCGGCGGCTTTTAGAATCAAACTGTCCAAAAGGCGCATTTCGGCTTTCAAAAGGCCGGAAGCGTTTGTCAGATGCTCGGCTTTCAGGGAATTGGAACAGACAAGCTCCGCAAAGCCGGACATTTTGTGGGCGGGCGAATAGGAATCAGGCTTCATTTCATAAAGCGTTACGCTGATTCCGCGTTTGGCAAGCTGCCAGGCAGCTTCGCATCCGGCAAGCCCCGCGCCGACAACAGTGCAGGTTTTATTCATTTTCGTCATCCTTGTTTGTGTTTTCAACAGATACGCGCGTCTGGCATTGTTCGTTTACGCAAACGTGCATGATCTCGCCCTTGTGGCTTCGCTTTTGAACCATTCTGCCGCCGCAATTCGGGCAAAGTTCTTTAACCGGCATATCCCAGGAAACGAACTGGCAGTCGGGGTATTTTTCGCAGCCGAAGAACTTTCTGCCCTTTCGGCTGATGCGTTCGATGAGCTTTCCGCCGCAGTCGGGGCAGGGAACGTCGATGGCCTTTAAAATGGCCTGCGTATGGCGGCATTCGGGGAAACGGGGGCAGGCAAGGAAGCGTCCGAAACGGCCCATCTTG
>JAZSFI010000023.1:0-2908 GCA_045532135.1 Clostridia bacterium
GCCCCAGATCGGCGGAACCTTCCTTCAGGCGGAAAGCGAAGTCGCCGCCATCAATATGGTCATCGGCGTTGCCTCCCCGGGCAGGCGCGTTATGACCTCTTCTTCCCGCCCCGGAATTTCCTTAAAGAGCGAAGGCATCAGCTATCTGGCCGGCTGCGATCTTCCCGCGCTTATTGTAAACGTACAGAGGGGCGGTCCCGGTCTGGGCGGCATTCAGCCCAGCCAGTCCGACTATTTCCAGGCGACAAGAGGCGCAGGCCACGGAGACTTCAGAATGCTGGTGCTCGCGCCCGCTTCCGTTCAGGAAATGGCAAGCCTCGTGTTCAAGGGCTTTGATCTTGCCGACAAATACCGCATGACCACCATGATCCTTGCCGACGGAACCATGGGCCAAATGATGGAACCCGTTTCCCTCGACATGGGCGAAGTAAAAAATTATGATAAACCCTGGGCGGTCACCGGCACCAAGGGCGAAAGAACCCATAACATCGTAAACTCCCTGTCTCTTCTTCCGGAGGAGCTTGAACAGTGGAATATCAGAAGATATGAAATGTACAGGCAGATCGAAGAAACGGAAGCCATGTATGAAGAGTTCATGACGGAAGATGCGGACGTTGTGGTCGTAGCGTTCGGCGTTGCGGCCCGCGTTGCCAGAAACGCCATTGTCGCTGCGCGCGAAAAGGGCATCAAGGCAGGCATGATTCGTCCCATCACCCTGTGGCCGTTCCCGAAGAAAGTTCTTTTCGAGAAAGCGAAAACCGCGAAAGCTTTTGTTTCCGTTGAACTCAACATGGGCCAGATGATCGAGGATGTCGAGCTTGCCATCCGCTGCTCCCGCCCCGTATATCTGTGTTCCAGAACCGGCGGCATGATTCCTACGCCCGACCAGGTGCTTTTAAGCATCGAAGAAGCAAACGCGAAAGGAGAGTGTGAATAATGATCGTATTTGAAAAGCCGAAAGCGCTTGCGGATGTAAAACTTCACTATTGTCCCGGCTGTACCCACGGCATCATTCACCGTCTTGTCGCTGAAGCGATCGACGAACTCGGAATTGAAGGCCGCACCATCGGCGTAGCGCCCGTTGGCTGCTCCGTATTTGCGTACAATTATTTCAATTGCGATATGGTGCAGGCGGCGCACGGCCGTGCGCCCGCAGTTGCCACCGGCGTAAAGCGCGCCGATCCCAACAACATCGTCTTCACCTATCAGGGCGACGGCGACCTGGCTGCCATCGGCACTGCCGAGACCGTGCACAGCGCAGCCAGAGGCGAAAACATCACCGTTATTTTCGTAAACAACGCCATTTACGGTATGACCGGCGGTCAGATGGCTCCGACCACGCTGCCCGGCCAGGTCACCCAGACTTCTCCCTACGGCCGTCAGGTCGAATCTGTCGGGTATCCTGTGAAGGTTTGCGAGCTTTTAAGCAATGTTACCGGCGCGACTTACCTTGAGCGCGTTGCCGTAAACGATGTCAAAAACGTCAAAAACGCTGCCCGCGCAATTAAGAAAGCATTCAAGTATCAGCTGGAGGGCAAAGGCTTTTCTCTGATCGAGGTTCTGTCCACTTGTCCCACCAACTGGGGCTTAACGCCCGACAAGGCGCTCAAATGGCTGGAAGAAAACATGATGCCTTATTATCCCCTTGGCGTTTACAAGGATAAGTATGCAGAGGAGGCCGGAAAATGAAACAGGTTAACATTTTAATCTCCGGCTTCGGCGGACAGGGCGTTCTGTTTACCGGAAAATTCCTGGCCTATGAAGGACTTCTTGAAAGCAAAGAGGTCACCTGGCTTCCGTCCTACGGTCCGGAAATGCGCGGCGGCACGGCAAGCTGCTCCGTCATCATTTCCGATACGCCCATCGGTTCGCCTCTCGTCCCGAACCCGGACGTACTGATTGCGATGAATCTTCCGTCCCTGGATAAGTTTGAAGACGCAGTCGCGCCCGGCGGAATGATTTTCTACGATTCTTCGCTCATTGACCGGGAAGTAAAGCGCGAAGACGTGAAAGCGTTCGGAATCCCCGCCACCAAAATCGCGGGCGAAGAGGGCATGGCGACTTTGGCAAACATGATCATCATGGGAAAAATGCTCAAGGAAACGGCTATGTTTGCGCCCGAAGCCATCGATAAGACCATTCAGAAGGTCGTATCGGCCAAACGTCAGAACCTGATTGAGCTTAACAGAAAAGCGATTTCCATGGGTTACGAACTGTAATATAGTGAGCGCCGCCGTCTGAAAAACAGGCGGCGCTGTCTTTCTTTTGTATTACGAAACGGTTGGTTAACGGTATGAGGGAATAGTAATATTCCGGAGGCGTATATGGACGAAAAGAAAGTGGTTCTGGGGTTGTCGGACGGCGTGGATTCTGCTGTCGCCGCGAAGATATTGAAGGATGCGGGATATGAGGTGCATGGCCTGTATCTCAATATTGCAGGCGGAGCGGGGGAGAGGGAAGCGGGAAAAAGCGCGGAAGCGTTGGACGTACCCTTTTATGCGATGGACGTTTCCGACTTGATCGAAAAGCATGTATGCCGCCCGTTCGCCGAAGGATATCTGAAGGGAGAGACGATCAATCCCTGCATCGGATGTAACCGTAACATGAAGTTTGAAGCGCTCATGAGTTTTGCGGACGAAATCGGCGCAAAGTGGATTGCCACCGGGCATTATTCAAGACTTGAAAACGGCGCAATTTATACGGGATATCCGGACAACGATCAGAGCTATATGCTGTGCAGACTGAAGCGCGCCCAGATCGACAGGCTCATTCTGCCGCTGGGCGGCATGAAAAAAGAGGATGTCCGGGAGATTGCAAGAAGCATGAACCTGTCAGTTTCAGAAAAGCCTGACAGCCGTGAGATTTGCTTTATCACCGGAGAAACCTACGCAAGTTGGCTTGAAAAGCG